>NZ_JBQKDZ010000001.1:0-254810 GCF_052121575.1 Collinsella sp. LCP19S3_C9 | reverse complement strand
GGAGTATGATGTCCAGCATCCCGTCCCCGTCTCTTCGATGTTGATGTTTGGCGACATTCATCTTAGGGCGGGGACGGGACATTATTACGTCAACGCTGGTCTAACGGAGAGTTCTCCAAAAACCTCACGGCCACCACGGGCAACATCACACCCTACATTTGCGCCGCACCCTACTATCTGGTTGTGACGATTCCGCTCATCCACGTCGTCGCCAAGGTAGAGCACCGCCTTGCCAAGCGCGGCAAGCGCTAGCCCCTCTCGCGCTCTCGCACACAGTAATCGTCGCAGTCACGGCCCACCGCTTCACCCAACGTGCGGGCCGTGGTTTTTCGGTCCCCTCGGCGCTTATGCCCCATCACGAAGCAAAAGATTGGCATGATAGTAAGGATTGATTGATATCGACTGCTGCAAACCTTGCGGCAGCGCACCTAAGCCGTCAGCAGAAAGGATCTTGCATGTGCGGTTTTGTCGGTTTTACCGGTACAGATGAACAGAGTGAGCTGGTTCTCACGGCCATGATGAATCGCATCATCCATCGCGGGCCGGATATGGGTGGCCAGCACATCGTCGACGACGTCGCCCTCGGCTTCCGCCGTCTTTCGATTCTCGACCTTTCCGAGGCTGGCGCTCAGCCCATGTCGAGCGATGACGGCAAGGTCACCATCGTCTTCAACGGCGAGATCTACAACTTCCAGGAGCTTCGCGCCGAGCTCGAGGCTGCCGGCTACGTCTTCCACTGCAACGCCGACACCGAGGTCCTGGTGCACGGCTACGAGGAGTGGGGCGAGGACCTGGTCAACCGCCTGCGCGGCATGTATGCGTTCGTGATTCACGACCAGAACAGGAACAAGCTCTTCGGCGCCCGTGACATCTTTGGCATCAAGCCGTTCTATTACTACCGGGCCTCCGACGGCTCGCTGCTGTTTGGCTCCGAGATCAAAAGCTTCCTGGACCACCCCAAGTTTGAGAAGGCCGTCAACCGCGACGCGCTGCGTCCCTACCTCACGCTGCAGTTCCCTGCCACGGAGGAGACGTTCTTTAAGGGCGTGTTCAAGCTTGCCCCCGCGCATTGCTTTACGTACGACCTTGCGACCAACACTATGGATATCAAGCGCTACTGGAGCTGCGACTTTACCGATGACAACTCCAAGAGCTTCGAGGAGTACGTGGACGAGTGCGACAAGGTCGTGCACGAGAGCGTTGCCGCGCACCGCATCGCCGATGTTAAAGTTGGCTCGTTCCTCTCCGGCGGCGTCGACTCCAGCTACATTGCCGCCTGCCTCATGCCCGACACCACGTATTCCGTCGGCTTTGACTACAAGAACTTCAACGAGACCAACTACGCCGCCGAGCTTTCCGACAAGCTTGGCATTAAGAACGTGCGCAAGATGATCACCGCCGACGAGTTCTTCGACGCGCTACCCGATATCCAGTACCACATGGACGAGCCGCAATCGAACCTCTCCAGCGTACCGCTGTACTATCTGGCACAGATGGCCGCCGAGGAAGTTACCGTCGTCCTTTCGGGCGAGGGCGCCGACGAGCTGTTTGCCGGCTACGAGTGGTACGAGGACACCCCCGAGATGCGATCCTTCAAGAAGCGCGTGCCGCTCGGCGTGCGCCGTGCCCTGGGCTCGCTCGTTCAGCATCTCCCCTACTTTAAGGGTCACAACTTCCTGACCAAGTGCGCCGAGGTCCCCGAGCGCTGGTACGTGGGCCAGGCAAAGGTGTTCGACCCGTCCGAGGTTGACGAGGTTCTCAAGCCAGCTTACGACACCGGCAAGAACGCCTCCGAAATGTGCGCAGAGTACTACAAGCAGGTCCCCGACTGCTGCGAGCTCTCTAAGAAGCAATATCTGGATATGAACATGTGGCTTCCGGGCGACATCCTGCTCAAGGCAGACAAGATGTGCATGGCACACTCCCTGGAGCTCCGCGTTCCGTTCCTAGACAAAAAGGTCATGGAGTTCGCCGAGCATATTCCCGCCAACTACCGTGTCAACGAAGAGGGCTGCAAGCTTGTCCTGCGCCACGCCGCCAATCGCACGCTGCCCGATGAGTGGGCAACACGCAAGAAGGTTGGCTTCCCGGTGCCAGTTAAGTTCTGGCTGCGCGAGCAGAAATACTACGACTACGTCAAGGAGTACTTCACCGCACCGTGGGCTGCCGATTTCTTTGACACCGATGCGCTCATGAAGCTGCTCGACGATCACTTTGAGGGCCGCGCGCTCAACCAGCGCAAGATCTACACCACGCTGACGTTCCTCATTTGGTACAAGCGCTTCTTTATCGACGAGAACAAGGGCACCGAAGTCTCCGCTTAGATTTCGTTATGAATTAGCGGTGAACCCCGCAGGGTTTCCGCTATACTCAATTCCCGCGGGCGATTGGCGCAACGGTTAGCGCAGGTGCTTTACACGCACAAGGCTGGGGGTTCGAATCCCTCATCGCCCACCACTGAATTGGAAACGGTCCTCGCAAGGGGACCGTTTTTGTTTGCGCCCGGTGCATGGGATTCGAACCCGCAAGGGTGCGGAGCTGAGGAAACGCGAAGCGTTTTCCAGCGCAGCACGCGAGGAGCGGAGCGACGAAGCGGGGCGCGGGCGGCGCCAGCCGCACGCGGACATCCCTCATCGCCCACCACTTGATTGAAAAGGCTCCCAGCGATGGGGGCCTTTCTTTTTTGCACACGGCCTATCCCAGCCATGGTAAATCGATAGCAAAACGGGCTCCAGTTCGCCCAATCGTGCGCCACACGGCACGTGACGGTCTGGAACCCGCTTCAAACTGCTATGCCTGATGGCGCTAAGCTAAAACACCCGCCAGGATCTCGATTAAGCTGTCCACGTCGGCTTCCTCGCACACGAGCGGCGGCAGGAAGCGCAGTGTATGTGCACCTGTAGCGTTAATCACGGCACCAGCCACCAATGCGCGAGCCACAACGTCGTGCGCATCACCCGCAGCATCGTCCAAATCGCAGCCGAGCATTAGGCCGCGACCACGCACCTCGGTAACATGCGGCAGCTTGGCGAGCCTTGCCTCCATATAGGCACCCACCTTGGCGGCATGGTCTGCGTAGTCACCGCGCACAAGCGCGGAGAGCATCGCGGCACACGCCGCGATGGCCAAGCAGCTGCCGCCGAAGGTCGAACCATGGTCGCCGGGCTTAAAGATGTCAGCGATTTCCTTCTTTGCCACCACGGCACCCATGGGCACGCCGTCGGCGATGCCCTTGGCAAGACTCATGATATCGGGCTCCACACCATAAGTCTGAAACGCGAACGGCTTGCCGGAGCGGAAAATACCACACTGGACCTCGTCGGCGATAAGCACGGCACCCACCTCGTGTGCCAAGTCGCGCGCCGCAGCCATAAACTCCTCGGTCATGGGATGCACACCGCTTTCGCCCTGGATCGGCTCGAGCATCACAGCGCAAATCTCGCTTCCCAACTGCTTAAAGATTGCACGCAGTTCATCTACATCGTTGGGTGTGCATGCCACAAAGCCACCCGGCAGCGGGCGGAAACTGTCCTGCAGCCAATCCTGCATGGTCGCGGCAATGGTCTCGAGCGTACGACCATGAAATCCGCCGCGCATACACACGATGGTGTTGCCACCGTTGCCGGCACGTTTGGCGTACAGACGCGCGAGCTTCATAGAGCCCTCGTTGGCCTCGGCACCGGAATTGGCAAAGAACGTCTCCCACACCTGCTCGCCCGCAGCCGGAGCGCCAAGCGCCGCCGCCGTGGTCTCGTCGCCAGCGGCAATCGCGTCGGCAAGCACGCGCGCACCGTCCGCATCGTCGTTAGCGAGCTTGGACAGCAACGCCGCGACCTGGCCGCGCTGCTCAATGTAGAAGTAGCTGGAGACATGCAGGAGCTTTTTGGCCTGGGCCTCGAGCGCCGAGAGCACCGCCGGATTGCCGTGGCCTAGGCTGCATACGCCAATACCTGCAAGAAAATCGAGATATTCGCGACCATCGTCGCCGGTGAGCTTCATGCCGTGGCCCTCGACAAACTCGACCGGCGAGCGGCCAAAGGTTTGCATAACGTAGTGGGATTCGAGCGATTGTTGAGCTGCAAGTGACATGAGATGCCTTTCGTTAAGCGCCAGGTGGCGCGGACTGTGGGTGTAACGGTGTGACGATTTCTAACCAGCTAGACCGTCTGGAGCTTCTCGACCTCGTCGAGGTTCTCGGTCAGGCGCGCCGCAAAGGTCGAAAGCGGGTGCGGATGCGTATCAAATTCGTAGGCCGTCTCGGTAGAGTGGATCACGGTGCCGACGCCGGCATCGGTCAGCAGCTCCAGGAGCAGCGAATGCGGCGTGGTACCGTTAATGATGTGAGCGCGAAATACGCCGCCGACAAGCGCATCGACGGCCGCGCGCAGTTTGGGAATCATGCCCTTATCGACCTCGCCACCGTAGAGCATCTCATTAACCTCGTCGAGCGTTAGGTTGGAGATGAGCGAGTCTTTATCGCTAAAGTCCTTGTACAGGCCGTCGACGTCGGTCAAAAAGATCGCCTTGTGCGCGTGGAGCGCCGCCGCAACGGCACCGGCGGCGGTGTCGGCGTTGATATTGAAGAAGCCACCGTCCTCCCCCGCCGCGACGGTAGCGATGACGGGAATATACTCGCTATCGAGCAAGTTCTCGATGTAGTCGGTGTTGACATGCGTCACTTTGCCCACGCGTCCGAGCTCGGGGTCGAGCGGCTCGGCGATGAGCGTGCCGGCGTCGCTGCCCGATACGCCCACGGCCAAGTTACCGTGGTGGTTGATTGCCGCCACCAGCTCTTGGTTAACCTTGCCGCCCAGCACCTCGCGCACGATATCCATGGTCGCCGGCGTGGTCACGCGCTGACCGTTCTTAAACTCGACGGGCATATCGTAATGGCTCAGCGCCTCGTTGATGGCTTTACCACCGCCATGCACGATGACGGGGCGCATGCCGATAATCTTGAGCAAAACGATGTCGCTCATCACGTCGCGACGTAGTTGCTCGTCTACCATGGCGGCCCCGCCATACTTGATAACGACCGTCTTGCCGGTCAGGTTTTTAATCCACGGCAGCGCTTCGAACAGCAGCTGCGCAGTTGCTTCGTTGGATTCGCTCGAACGACAATCGCGTGCGAATTTCATAATCTGCCTCGTCTTTCGTATCGTTATCGCGCTGTGCTCCGCTGCCCGCAATCGCGGCGAGATGCGCAGCGTGCCTGGAATCTAGGAGCGGTAGTCACCATTGATTGAGATGTACTCGTGCGTGAGGTCACAGGTCCACACGGTCGTTGCCGCGTCGCCTGCGCCCAGGTCGGCCGAAATCACGATCTCGGGCGCCTCAAAACGTCGCAGGGCCTCGTCCTCGTCAAAAGGAACAGTCAGGCCCTCGCGGCAGACGGGCAAGCCCATCATGTCGATGGAAACGTCTTCCTGATTAAACTTTACGCCGCACTTGCCAAGCGCCATGGCAACGCGACCCCAATTGCAGTCGTGGCCAGCGATGCAGGTCTTGACGAGCGGCGAGTTGGCGACGGCGCGGGCGGCGATATCGGCTTCCTCGTCGTTGGCGGCGCCGGTGACGTTAACCGTCACGAGCTTTGACGCACCCTCGCCATCGGCCGCGATGTTACGCGCCAGGCTCTCGCACACCTCGTGCACGGCAAAGGCCAGCTCGTCAAAGGCGTCAGTGCCCTCGACGATGGCCTCGGCATCCGCGGCGGCAGCGGCAGAAGCCAGCATGATACAGGTGTCGTTGGTCGAGGTATCGGAATCGACCGTCACTTTATTAAAGGTCTGTTTAACGGTCGAGAGCAGTAGGGTGTGGAGCGCCGCCGACTCGACGGGGGCATCGGTAGTAATGACCGCGATCATGGTGGCCATATTGGGCATGATCATGCCCGATCCCTTGCACATGCCGCCCACCGTATAAACGTTGCCCACATGGCCCACAGCCTCACTGCGGTAGCGAACGGCATACTCCTTGGAATGCGTATCGGTCGTCATGATGGCACGGGCTGCATCGGCGCCGCCATGGACAGAGAGTGCCTCGTAGGCGGACGGAATTGCCGTCTCAAACGTGTCAATCGGCAGAATCTGTCCGATCACGCCCGTGGAGGCAACTAAAATCTGTTGGGGTTCACAGCCAATGACCTGCGAGGCGATATTGCACGTCTCGCGCGCACAGGCAAGGCCGGTCTCGCCCGTGGCGGCGTTCGCGTTGCCGGAGTTGATTGAAACACCGGCGATGATGCCATAGCCCTTGTCCGTACCGCCCAGGTTGGCACGGCTCACCTGCACGGGCGCCGCACAAAAGCGGTTAGTCGTAAACACGCCGGCCCCGGGACAGGGCCTATCGGGCACAACGAGCGCAAAGTCCAGGCGCTCGGGATTCTTGCGGAATCCGGCATGGATGCCCGCCGCCTTAAAGCCGGCTGCCGCCGTTACGCCGCCCTCTACGGCACGAATCTTGATATCGAACTGCTCAGCATTCATCGTCTTTACGACTCCTTATGTCAAACAAAAAATGGGCATCGGTTGGTGCGCCATGCCAGCCACAATCATGAGACCAGCTTAAAAGTGGCGCCAAACTCGATACCCGACTACCAAATCGTTAATAATCGAATGTGCTACACCGGGCACGCCACTGTGGGCAAGCCTCGTCGCTCGTCAAAACCAAAGACGATGTTGGCGCACTGGACCGCTTGGCCCGCAGCGCCCTTGCACAAATTGTCGATGGCGCCCGTCGCCACCAGCACGCCCGCACGCTTGTTGAGCGCAAGGCCGATCTGGGCGGCATTGGTACCGACAACCGAAGCCGTCTTGGGCTGCTGGCCGGCATCGAGCACGCGCACAAAGGTACGACCGGCGTAGAACTTCTTGTAATGGTCGACGGCATCCTCAAGAGTCAGCGCTTCGGGAGCCTGCGTTGCGAGCGGCAGCGTCACCGTAGAGAGCAGGCCGCGCTTGAGCGGTGCCAGGTGCGGAGTAAAGACGACGCGATCGGTAAGGCCCAGAATTTGCTCGATTTCTGGCGTATGGCGATGTTTGCCTACGCCATAGGCCTCCAGATTCTCGTCCGCGCTGCAAAAATGGGTGCGGGTGTTGCACGACTTACCGGCACCCGTCACGCCACTGATGGCGTCGACGACTACGGGGCCGCTCTGGGCCACCCAGCCCGCACGCACGGCAGGCGCGGCAGCAAGACTCGTTGCGGTGGGATAGCAACCGGCGCAGGCGACCAGCACGGGTCTGCCAGCGGCATGGCTGGAAGCAGCGGTCTCTAAGTCCTGGCAGAACAACTCGGGCAGACCGAAGGCACGTGTCTTGAGCAACTCGGGGCTCGTGTGCTCGGCGGCATACCATGTCTCAAAGACGGACGCGTCGCTCAGACGGTAATCGGCCGAAAGATCAAAGCAAGAGACACCCGACGCAAGCAGAGCAGGCACCTGTGCCATGGCAGCCGTGTGCGGCACGGCGAGAAAAACCGCATCGCAGCTCTTGAGTTCAGGGGCGTCATGCGTGGTGAAAACCAGATCGCTCACGCCAGCAAAGCTCGGATACACCGCGGACAGCAGCTGGCCGGCATCGGCGTTGGACGTAATGGCAACAAGTTCAAACTCGGGATGGCCGAGCACGAGGCGAATAAGCTCGGCGCCGGCATATCCAGCCGCGCCGACGATTCCAACCTTTAAAGACATATCGGACTCCTTGTCTGCGGTCTTATGCGTCATTGCGCATTCCGCAGCCGTCGTTATGAGGTAGGTTGAAACTTTAGCACCCGAGAATGCATATTTACGCAAATAATTTGTGTCTTCATGCATTGAAACATACCCGACACATTCGTTTGAAAGAATTGACAAAAATAAGCGAGCTCTGCATTAGCCGCAGCGCATCATGCTGCTGGCCAATGCGGAGCCCACCTTATACGGAATACCAAGCTTAAGGGTCGCCCAGAGCAGCCTAGAGCTCGACCGGAACCCATTCGTCGTGATTGCAGATAAAAGCCTCGGGGTCCTCGACGCTAAAGAAGACGAGCGTGGGATCGTTAGGCCCCTCATAGTGCTCGCTCAAGCGCTCAAGATGCTTCCACCCGGCCTCGCGCATTTCATCCGAAGCCCGGTCGTCCAGACCCGCACGTCCGCGCAGGATCAACCAACCATGGCCCGGCCACCAACTCGTGGCCTCAAAGCGCTGGTTTTGCAGCAGCTCTTGCCACACATCTTTGGTGCGCGCCGTTACAAACCACAGTTTGCCGTCCTGAATCTGCGCAAACGAGAACGGACGCACATGCGGCTGCCCGTCCACGCTCGTCGCTAGGTACCACGCCGGCACCGACGTCAGATACTCCAGCACCGTATTCAATCCGTCCACGTTTCCTCCTGTCATCTGACCAGTCTTTTTGGAATGGGCAGCTAATTTGGGAAATTAAAGCTCGAGGAGCTCTTCGCTGCCGTCGATATCGCAGAACCGCGCGGCGATGTTGAGGACCGAGAAGAACGCAAGGCGGCCATCGTTGGCACTATCGTGTTGCTCGCCAATGCCCACCATGTGCTTAAAGCCCGTCTGGCGCACCTTGTCACTCACGAATGCATCGTCCTCGAGTGCGGCCTCGCCAGTTAACACGATCCAGCACTCCCCCGGCTTCCAGCCCGATACCTCAAACTTGGGATTCTTACTCAACTCCGCCCACACGTCCTTGTCGCGCGACGTGCAAAACCACAGCTTGTCGTTATCGACCATGGCAAACGAAAACGGCCTCACGCGGGGCTGATGCCCGTCGTTTGCATCGGTCGTGGCAAGATACCACGCCGGAATGCGTCTGAGATACGAGCAGACGCGCTCGAGCTGAGCCGTGCGATCGATGTCGGTCATAGAGACCCCTTTCTTGCGCTCGAATCGAGCTTAGACGAGTTGAAGATTGATAACGACAACGCATGCCACCAGCAGCGCCATCGCCACCGCGGCCAGTGCATCCCCGCGGCCAAACGTAAGCGCATGCAGACGCGTGCGTCCCCGCTCGCCGTGATAGCAGCGCGCATCCATGGCGGCCGAAAGCGTCTCGGCATGACGGAACACGCCAGTAAACAGCGGAATCGCCACACTGCCGAGCATGCGCACGCCACCGAGCGGACCGCCCGTCACGCGCGCGCCACGGCTTGCCTGTGCATCGGCCGTCTGTTTCATCTCGGTGGCAAATTGTGGCATAAACCGCAGTGCGATACCCATAATCATGCCGAGCTCGTGCGCCGGAAGCCCCACGCGCGCGAATGGTGCGAGCAGGCGCTCAAAACCCGCGGTGAGGTCGAGCGTCGGCGTGGTGAGCGTAATGGCGCTCATGCCGGCCATCATCATCGTCAGGCGACACGCCATAAACGTCGCAGAACGCAGCGAGCCCTCGCTCACCTGCAAAAAGCCAAACTGCCACAGGATGCGGCCACTCTGATCGGAAAACAGGTTGAGCACCGCGACCACCACGACAATCGCCAGCAGTGGTGCCATCGACGATAGGACCCGACGCAACGGAACCCGGGCCGCGACATAGACCAGCACGACAAAAATTGCGATCGGAACCAGCCCGCGGAAGCTGCCGACGGTGAGCGCAGTGATCAGAAATGCGAAACCTAGGAGCAACTTAGTGCGCGGATCCAGGCGATGCACTGCGCTTTCCCCCGGATAGTAGCTGCCAAATGAGAATGCCTCCATTAGCAGCCCTCCTCTTGCGTGGCCATCTTGGAACCAGCCTGACGCGACGCCCTCAAAGGTCCGTCCGCGCAGCCTAGCAGCATGCCGGCCAACTCGTCGGCCAGCGACTCAACCGTATAAAGCTTGTCGCAGCGGAGCGGCACACCGGCTTGCACGAGCGACAATGCCATGCGCTGCGCAGCGGGAACGCCCAAACCGATCGATTTGAGCTCGTTCGCGTGCGCAAAAACCTGTGCGGGCGTTCCATCGGCGAACACCGCGCCCTCGTTCATCACAACGATACGGTCACAACAATTTGCCAGGTCATCCATGCTGTGCGAAACCATGACAACGGTCAGGCCCTCACGATGGAGCCGATCGATGAGCTCCAGGAAATCCCTGCGCGCAGCCGGATCGAGCCCCGCCATGGGCTCGTCGAGCACCAGGACCTCGGGCTCCATGGCAAGCACGCCGGCAAACGCCACGCGGCGCTGCTGACCGCCCGAAAGCTCAAAGGGGCTCTTGTCGCCTATCGCGGCAAGGTCGAGGCCCACGCGCGCAAGCGATGTTGCGACACGGCGAACAACCTCGTCTTGCGGCAGGCCAAGGTTGCGCGGGCCAAACGCCACGTCCTGCGCCACGGTCTCGGCAAATAGCTGGCGCTCGGGATACTGAAACACCACGCCGACCTTGGCCTTAACCGCGGCGGCGCCTTTCTTGCTTGATAGGTCGAGCCCCAGTGCGCAAACGCTCCCCTCCTGTGGACGAATCAGCCCGTTGAGATGCTGAACCAGCGTTGATTTACCCGAGCCGGTATGACCCGCCAGGCCCAGAAACTCGCCGCGACGCACCGTCAGCGAAACATCACGTAGCGCCCAGGGGCTGTTTGGATCGTTGCCCCAAAGAGCCTGTTTGCCCGATGCGCCCACAGTGGTCGAGCGCTTGCGCCATCGGCGGCGCTCGCGGGCGCTCAGCGAGTAACTATGCGAGAGGTGCGAAATCTCGATGACGGGCTCCGACGCGACCATCCCGTCGGCTGCAGAGGATGCATGGTCAAGCACCCGAGAATCGGATGCGGAGGGCCGCCCAGCGACGTCCGCCCCGCTCCACTCAGCATAAACCTGTGCAATCTCGGCGACCATATCCGCCTCACGCACCTGCGCGCAAACGGGTACGCCCTTCTCGCGGAGTGCCCTGCCTAGACAGCACGACGCCGGCATATCCAGGTTGAGCTGGGCAAGTTCGTCCGCCCGCGTCAAGATTTCCTCGGGCGCACCGAGCATGGCAACGCGCCCCGCCCGAAACACCGCGACACGATCGGCCTCGGCGGCCTCTTCCATAAAGTGCGTAATCATCACGATGGTCATGCCGCGATCGTGCAACGCGCGGCAAACCTTCATGAGGCCCTTACGTCCACGCGGATCGAGCATCGAGGAAGCCTCGTCCAATATGAGCACACGCGGTTCCATGGCGAGCACGCCGGCAAGCGCCACGCGCTGCTTTTGGCCGCCCGAAAGTGCATGGGTCTCGTGGCGCTCAAAGCCCACCAGGCCCACACCCTGCAGCGCCTCGCGTACGCGCTGCGCAATTTGCGCCGATGGCACGCCAAGGTTTTCGGGACCAAACGCAACGTCATCTTCGACAAGCGTTGCCACCAGCTGATCATCGGGATTCTGGAACACCATGCCCGCGGTCGAGCGGATGTCGTAGACCAGCTCGGGATCGGACGCGTCCATGCCGTTGATACGCACCGTTCCTGCATCGGGCTGCAGCAGCGCATTCAGATGCTTGGCAAACGTCGACTTGCCCGACCCATTGCCGCCGAGGATGCAGAAAAACTCGCCATCCTCGATGTTCAGATCGATACCGTCGAGTGCCGGCGTGACACCGTCATAGCTAAAGGAAACGCCTCGACAATCAATCATGCGCGGCCTTTGACCTGGTTCTTTTTAGGCGTGATGAGGTTGGAGACCGCCTTGTACACTGCAAGCGTGAGCACCGAGTTGAGCACGGTCTTGATAAGGTTGAACGGCAGCACGGCAGGAACCATGAGCGGAACGATCGCATCGACCGAGCCATACCAGAACCATACGCCAATGGTAAGGTTTGCGACCATAGACAGCGCCGTAGCGGCAATGACGCCGAACACCAGGCCAATCACGGCACCCTTATAGGTATGCATCTTCTGGTAGACGATAGCCGCGGGCAGAATGTAGCCCAGCGTGGCAACCAGGTTCATAAGCGCACCGACCCAGTCACCCGTGGTAAGCGCGTGAATAACGATAGCCATAGCGGCAACAGCAGTACCGGCGCCGGGACCATACGCAAAACCGCACACCATCGCCGGCACCAGCGACGGGTCGTAGGTCAAAAACGGCGCCGAAGGAAGGATGGGCAGCTGCACGTACATAAACAGGGCGCCCAAGGCGCACATCAGCGCCATGGTAACGAGCTGTTTGGTGCTCCACCTATTCGTGTTCTCAAAATGGATATGCTGCGACTGTTCAGACATAAGATCACCTGCCTCTTTCATCCGGACTCTAACCGTTGGTACTGGGATCTCACCAGTTCAGCCGGCATGCGAACCAACGCACGCACAGGTCGCGGACTCATCGGCTCGGACGCAGGTACCTCGCCTGCGCCACGGCGCCCCTCTGGCACCGTCCGATTTACCGCCAGTGGGGAATTTCACCCCGCCCTGAAACAGCAATTCCAAGTCTAGCACGGGCAGGCTTTCGCGCAAGTACGCCAAAGGTAATTTGTGGTGGGGATCAGTTGCCGCAACAACCACGTTCCCCACCCTCCCCAAAGTAACGCGCTTTTCGCGGCAAAGCCGCGAAACAGCGTCCGGGATACGTATCCCCAACAACCACGTCCTTCTCCGCGAGCCGACTTCAAGGCCGTAAACGCAGGGGATCCGGGGGGCGTGACGGGGTTTCTCTCCGGAACATTCCGCAGGACGCAAAGAGGCTCCGCAGCGCGAAGCGCGATGCGGAGCCTCTTTGCATGTCCGAGGACGTTCCGGAGAGAAACCCCGTCACGCCCCCGGGATTCCCGGTGGGAGTTCTAGACCTTGTCGGCCTTAGTACATACCGCCGCCCTGCTGACCAGCGGTAGCAGCAGCGATAGCATCCTCAAGCTGAGTGTTCTTGGGCACATCGGAAACCGTGGCCTCGGTGATGAGGATCAGGCTGGCGACAGAAGCAGCGTTCTGCAGGGTGACGCGGCTGACCTTGACGGGGTCGAGGACGCCCATCTCAATCATGTCGCCCCACTCGCCGCTGGCAGAGTTGAGACCCTGGCCAGCGGGCAGCTCGGCGACCTTGTCGACCACGACAGCGCCCTCAAAGCCAGCGTTCTTGGCAATGGTTGCGACCGGAGCGGTCAGAGCCTTCTTGACGATGTCGACGCCGATCTTCTCCTCGGGGTCGTCGATCTCGACTGCATCGAGCGCAGGCACAGCGTCCATGAAGGCGACGCCGCCGCCAGCGACAATGCCCTCCTCGACAGCAGCGCGGGTTGCCTGCAGGGCGTCCTCGACGCGGTGCTTGATCTCCTTGAGCTCGGACTCGGTGGCAGCGCCGACCTTGATGACGGCAACGCCACCGGAGAGCTTGGCCAGGCGCTCCTGGAGCTTCTCGCGGTCGAAGTCAGAGGTGGTGTTCTCCATCTCGCCCTTGATCTGAGCAATACGGGCGTCGATGGCCTCCTTGGAGCCAGCGCCGCCGACGATGACGGTGTTGTCCTTGGAGATGGTGACGGACTTAGCGGTACCGAGCATATCGGCGGTGATGTCAGCGACCTTCACGCCCAGCTCGTCCAGAGCAGCCTGACCACCGGTGAGGACGGCGATGTCCTCGAGAATGCGCTTGCGGCGATCGCCGTAGCCCGGAGCCTTGACGGCGCAGACGTTGAGGGCGCCGCGGATCTTGTTGAGGACGAGGGTGGGCAGAGCCTCGCCGTCGATGTCCTCAGCGATGATGAGCAGGCCACGGCCAGCGCGCTGGACAGCCTCGAGAACAGGCATGATGTCCTGGACGCTGGAGATCTTCTGGTCGGTGATGAGGATGTACGGATCCTTCATCACGGCCTCCATGCGGTCGTTGTCCGTGACGAAGTAAGCGGAGACGTAGCCCTTATCGAACTGCATGCCCTCGACGGTGTCGATGGTGATGTCGAACGTCTGGGAATCCTCGACGGTGATGACGCCGTCCTTGCCCACGACTTCCATGGCCTCGGCGATCTTCTCGCCGACCTCGGGGTCACCGGCGGAGATGGTACCGACGGAAGCAATCTGCTCCTTGGTCTCGACCGGCTTGGCCTGCTTCTTCATCTCGGCGACGGCGGCGTTGACGGCCTTGTCGATGCCGCGACGGATGGCCAGCGGGTTGGCGCCAGCGGCGACGTTGCGCAGGCCGTCGTTAACGATGGCCTGAGCGAGCAGGGTTGCGGTGGTGGTGCCGTCACCCACGGTGTCGTTGGTCTTGGTGGCGACCTCCTTCACCAGCTGGGCGCCCATGTTCTCGATGTTGTCCTCGAGCTCGATCTCCTTGGCGACGGAAACGCCGTCGTTGGTGATGGTCGGGGCACCGAACGTGCGCTGCAGGGCGACATAGCGGCCCTTGGGGCCCATGGTGACGGTAACGGCATCGGCCAGAGTGTTGACGCCCTTGGCGAGCTTAGCGCGGGCATCGGTATTGAACGTAATGTTCTTTGCCATGGTAGGTAATCCTCCAAAAGAAATGTGACTCACGTCGCCGCTTCCGAGTCCTATGCGGCGACCGCGTTCAAAGACGAATCAGAGAGCCTGATGAGACTAGGCCTCGACGACGGCGTAGATGTCGTCGGCGCGCATCAGCAGATACTTCTCGCCGTCGACCTTGACCTCGTTGCCACCGAACTTGCCGTAGATGACAACGTCGCCTTCCTTGACGTCCATGGGGATGCGCTCACCCTTGTCGTTGACCTTGCCAGCGCCAACGGCAACGATGGTGCCGCGCTGCGGCTTCTCCTGAGCGTTGCTGGCGATATACAGACCAGAAGCGGTCTTCTGCTCGGCCTCGTCGGGCTTGACCAGAACACGATCTGCAAGCGGCTTCAAAGACGACATGCTTGTCTCCTCCTTTTTGGGCCGCGTGGTTATGCCACGCGAATTAACCCTATTTGTTTGCGTACGCGTTGAATGGTACCCACGAATGGCGGGTTATACAACACAGAGTCAAAAAATCTTATTTTTTGGCACTTAGATTTTCTGAATGCCGGGGGGATAACTTGTGCGCAGCTCCCGTGTGGCGCCGGAGGGGCGGGGCATAAGGTTTCCTGCTCGGGCAGTCCTGCTCGCACGAAGGCCACATTACGTGGCCTTCGGCTCGTGCGGAACTCGCGATAAACCTTATATCCCGCCCCTCCGGCGCCACACGGGAGCCAAGTTAACTAGTTCGGGCGCGGCATTCAGAAACGTCAGTGCAGCAAAATGGCGATGCGGATAGGAACATGGGCATGGCTTTCGCTGCACGCACGGGTCCCCTGGGGAGCACCGTGCATTTTTGGGAGTATTCAGCAGACCAGGATGGCTGTATACGCGCCAGACACATCTTATTGGTCCCAAGGACGCCTTCGACCGGCGATTTGGGTCGGCAGGCAGACCCCATCAGGGCATAAAGGCATGCCTCGTGCCTGCCCGGACGCCAAAATGACGTCAATCCCCATGACATTACCCGACCGCAACGGCGCCGGCAGAGCTCGCAGTGCTGAATACTCCGTTTTTTGCACGGCCCAGGCGGGGGTACATCAGGGCCAGAAAGAACATCCCAACCTATTTATGCAATCTGTAATGGGAAGTATGCAAAACACCATGAGGCAGCATTGCAAATGTCCAATTTGAACGCGCGGGGCAGCAGCGCCTCCACCCCACGCACAAATCCGGCAGAGCAGGGACGCTCATAACGATTCCCCACCGATATGCAGACGTGGCTCGAGCGCCATCCCAAAATAAGTCGCCCGGGCCGCGTTTAACGACACGGCATGAGCATCAGCGCTCGTAGATGAGGTTACCGGCTAGGTAGGTGGCCTGAACCTTGGTGGCTTGCAGCTCTTGGGGGTCAACGGTGAGCGGGTTTTGGTCCAAGACTACCAGGTCAGCATACTTGCCGGGCTCCAAGCTGCCGAGGTTTTGCTCGTCGCCAGCTGCATAGGCGCTGCCCAAGGTGTAGTTGCGCAAAGCCGTTGCCGCGTCGATGCGCTCGCTCGGTAACCAGCCGCCCTCGGGCCAGTGGCTTTTGGGGTCCTGGCGTGTGATAGCCGTGTAGAGCACGTCCATGCTGGTAACGGGCGTGATGGGGCTGTCGGTACCGAAGGCTTGGCGAATGCCGCGCTGCTTATAGGTTGCGAACGGCCACATGATGCGGCTGCGCTCCAAGCCCAAATCGCGCTCCGGTCCACCCGGGTCGAGCGTAATGTGGCAGGGCTGGCTCGAGGCGACCACGTTGAGCTTGCGCAGGCGGTCGATGTCCTCGGGCAGGAGGTTCTCCAGGTGCTCGAGCGTGTTGTGGCCGTGCTGGGGCAGGCCGTACAGACCGGCGGCTTCCTCGAAGATATCCAGCGCGGCATGAATCGCACCGTCGCCGATAACGTGGATGCGCACGGCGCGGCCGCGCTCCGCAGCCGCCAGAACCAGCTTGCGCATGCGCTCGGCGGAAACCGTCAGACGGCCTTGGTCGCCCGGGAAGCGCGGATTGGTATAGGGCTCGGTGAGATATGCCGTATGTTCGCTCGACACGCCGTCAAAGAACTGCTTAAAGCCCGGCGCCGAAAGCAGTGCGTTGTTCGCGTAACGTGCCTGCAGCTCTTCTAGACGCGACTGGTCATCCAGCAGCGTGGGGAACAGATGGGCACGAATGCCCAGCTTGCCGGCTGTCTGCAGTTTGTCGTAGACGTCGTCGCGGATAAAATCGCAGCCCGGCATGGGCATGAGCGACATGTCGCAGATCGAGGTGATGCCCTGCTCGGCCATGCGCCTCATTTGATCGGCGTAAGCGCTTGCGATGCGATCTTCGCCCAGCCACTCAAGGCAGCGCGGCAACAGCTGCATGGCGGCCGCCTCGTGAGCAATGCCCGTGAGCTCACCGTTTGCGTCCTTGTCGTAGCTGCCGCCCGCTGGCGGCTCGCTATCGCGCGTGACGCCGAGCGCCTCGAGAGCGCGACTGTTGAGCCACAGCGTGTGGCCGTCGCCCGAGTACATAACGCAGGGACGATCGGGAAATACCGCATCGAGCGACGCCTTGGTAGGATGCTCGGGCGGGTCCCAACGGTAGTCGCGCCAGCCCTGCGTCACAACCCAAGCGTCGTCGGGCAGATCCTGGGAAAACTCGAGCACGTGCTGCACCAGCGCCACCTCGGACGTGCCCCCATCCATAAGCATATACGGCGAGGAACCGACCGAGGTATGAAAGAAGTGCAGATGAGCGTCATGGAAACCGGGGCAGACAAACTGCTCGCCGTAGTCGATAACCGGCGTGGCGGCAGGAGCGGCGGCGATCACGTCATCGGGCTTGCCGACTGCGACGATACGGTCGCCTGCGATGGCAATCGCCAGCTCACGGGCGGTATCGATGCCATCTTGCGAGGTAAAGACGTTCTTAGAGCGGATAATCCGATCGATATGTTGCATGGGCATCCCCATCTCTGGCAGGAAATTCAACACCCCCGAGTGTACTCCACCGCCACAGCTGCAAAACGTCAAGCGGTAAACGGCACCTTTCCCAACCCCAACGGCCCCGCCTGCCCCTTGGGGACGGGGTAGAAATGGTAGATTTCAAGCTTGAAAGCCGCATCCAAGGCTGCGTGCATAAGCAATTTGGACCTGTCAAGGTTACGGAGGTATCCATTTCTACCATTTCTGCCCCGTCCCCAAATGGCAGGTGGCATACTGGAAAGAGCCTGTACGATTTTGCGATAAACCAGCAAGGAGCAAATCGACCATGACGAAGACCAAGGCACAGCAGATTATGGCAGCGACCGAGGCCCGCGCGGCTGATGACGTCACCGCAGCCATCCAAGATATCGCCGCCGAGTTTGAGCCCTACATCATCAAGCAGCGCCGGCACTTCCATAAGCACCCGGAGCTGAGCCTCGCCGAAGAGCGCACGACTTCTGACATCGCCAACCAGCTCGACGCCATGAATATCCCCTACGAGCGCCCGCTTAAGACGGGCCTGGTGGCGACCCTTCGCGGCACCGCACCCGACGCCTACCGCGAGGACGGCACGCCGCGCCGCCGCATCCTGCTGCGCGCGGATATCGACGCCCTACCCGTCACCGAGCAGACCGGCGAGGAGTTCGCCAGCGTCAACGAGGGCTGCATGCACGCCTGCGGCCACGACTGCCACATTGCCATGATGCTCGGCACGCTACAGATCCTGCGCCATATGACCGACGACATCCACGGCGAGGTCCGCATCGTCTTCCAACCCAGTGAGGAAAACGGCCAAGGCGCCAAACTCATGATCGGCACGGGTGTGCTCGACGGCGTCGATGGCGCCTACGCCGCACACATCTGGAGTGAGGTCGACGCCGGCACCGTAAGCTGCGAGCCCGGTCCGCGCATGGCCAATACCGACTGGTTCCGCATTGATGTCCGCGGGACCTCGTGCCACGGCGCCATGCCCCAGCGCGGCCACGACGCTGTCATGGTGGCGGCCGAGATCGTCAACGCCCTGCAGACCATCGTTTCGCGCGAGATCAGCCCCTACGAGCCGGCCGTCATTACCGTCGGCGAGCTGCACGGCGGCACCGCGCGCAACGTTATCGCCGGTACCGCCTACCTCGCCGGCACGGTGCGCACCTATGGCGATTCGACGCACGAGGAAATGCCCGAGCTCATGCGCCGCATCGTAGAGCACACTGCGGCGGCCCTGGGCGCCGAGGCTGAACTTACCGACTACACCATCGCCAACTACAAGGTCGAAAACGACGTCGCCTCGAGTGAGCGTTGTCGTCAGGCCGTGGTCAAGTGTCTGGGTGCAGCCGGCGAAGGCCATTATCGCGGCACGCTTTCGGGCGAGGATTTCTCGGAGTACCTGCGCCGTGTACCGGGTGTGCTTGCCTTTGTGGGCACGCGCAATCCCCAGATCGGCGCCACCTATGCCCAGCACTCCTGCTTCTATAAGATCGACGAGAGCGTGCTCGCCAAGGGCTCCATGGTAGCCGCTCAGTATGCCATCGACTTTTTGGCCGAGCCCACGCAAGAGGAGCTCGACGGCCCCGCTATCGCCGCGGTTGCCGAGACCAATCCCGATCTGGCAGCCAAGCTACGCTCTGCCAAGGCAACGGCCGCCGAGGCCCGCGACGCCATGCACGACGCCCGCACCGCCCGCCATGCCGCCATCAAGGGCATCCACGAAGCTCGCACCGCCGCTCGTCACGAAGAGAAGCACAACGAGTAGTCGAATCGCGACCATCTCGCAGCCGTAGCCACATCGCGATGTCAAAGCGGGGGCGGACGTTTCGACACGTCCGCCCCCGCTCATTCGTCAAGCACTATTTCTACCATTTCTACCCCGTCCCCAAATGGCAGGTGACAGGGTTACTCGTCTTGCGGGTCCTCGTCGGAGCTTGGCTCGGGCTCCGTCGTGGGCGCGGGCTCCGTCGTGGGCGCGGGCTCCGTCGTAGGCTCGGACTCCGGCGCAGATCCCGGGACAGACTCAGGCTCGGGCTCAGGCGCGACATCCGGAGCGCTGTAACCCGAAGGAGCGGACTTCTTCTCGAAGGGCAATACAAAAGTCAGGACGTCGTCCTTATCCTCGTCGGCCCACTCGCTTGCATAACGTGCGACCCAATAGCCAACGGCACGGTGCTTGAGCATCTTGCCAAAGACCGTTAGAAATACGGTGACGAAAGCGATCAGCACCAGGAACAGCACGAGTGAGATGCCACCGCCGGTAACAATTGCCTCAATACCCGTAGGACGATAGTAGTAGCTATACATACCGACAGAGTCAATGGCGCCAAAGACCGCCGTCAAGATCCATGTGACAACGTTGGCGACCAGGCCCGTCAAAAACTCGGGAAGGAATGAAGCGCAAAACAGCTTGGTCTTATTGTTCTTAAAGGCCGCCCAGACCTTGTCGAGCGAAAACGCGCTCTCGACGCGACCGGTCACCGCAAAGTGCATCACGGCGATATCGGCGAACATCTTAAAGAAGACTCCCAGGACCGCCGTGGCAATCATAGCCAGGACAAGCAGGCCAAGCGAGCCAAACAGCGCAGTCTCGAGCGCAGAAGAGCCGTAATACGAATACGAGCCCGCCGCGCCAATTACCACGCTCTCCACCAGCGAAAGCACTACACCAATAACGGGAATGGCAGCGATAATCTCGAGCACGACCGAAATAACGCTCGAAAAGACCCCGAGGCCAAACGATGTGGAACGCATCAACGGACGATCCATGCCGTCATCGATCTTAAGCGACAGGTCGCGACCCCACTCGATGCCAAAGCCCGAACCGCACACACTCGCCACGCAGGCGGCCAAAAAGCCGATGGCAGCTGCAATACCGCCGATAACGGGAATGAACAGCACGAGCACCGACACGACACAGATAAGCGCCGGCAAAAAAGCAATCTGGCACACGCGCTGCAGCACGCCCGGAGTCTTGGTCATGTCTTGGAACGCCTGAGCCACACAGCCCTTTGGCGCATTCGCCACGGGCGGTTGCGGAACAAACTGCTGGGGCTGAGACTGTCCCTGGGGAGCGGGGCCAGCAGCCTTGACCACGGTATTAGGGGCACCGCACACGCCGCAGAACTTGTCGTTATCGCCCATGGGGGCGCCACACTGCGAACAGAACATCGAAATCATCCCTTCGTATCTAGAGTGAATCACCTGGATCGCAAACGACGTCTTTGGCAACATTATCGCGCAATGTGGGGACAAATACCCCAAGATGACCGATTTGAAACGTAGGCGGCTTGATTCAATGGTTCGAAGGGTATATCCGCGCTAGTTCGTGCCGCGGAAGCCCTTGCCCACGATCTCGGAGCTGTCAACGATCGTGATAAACGCATCTGGATCGATATCGCGGGTATAGCGGCGCAGTTGCACTGCTTCGCGACGGCTCAGCACGCTCATAATCACTGTGACGCAATTGCCCGAGAAGGCACCGTAGCCGCGGCTGATCGTTGCCGTGCGGTTGAGATGCTTGACGATAAACTCCTCGACTTTGCGTGGCTCTGCGCAAATAATCGTACAGACCTTGCGCAAGTGAATGCTCTCGATGGCCTTGTCGACCACAAGCGTCTTGGCAAACAGGCCGAGCACGCAGTACAGGCCAACGCGCGGACCGTACAAAAAGGCCGCGATGGTCACGATGCCGATATCGACCAACAGCAAGGCGCGTCCGATCTCGAGCGTCGTGCGACGCTTGAGGATCATGGCAAGGATATCGGTGCCGCCCGTCGAGGCGCCAATGTCAAAGACAATGGCACTGCCCAGCGCCGGCAAAATCACGGCAAAACACAGGTCGAGCCACATATCGCCCGTCATCGAAACATCCGTCGGAATGAAGAGCTCAAACAGCGAGACGTAGGCCGAAAGCGCAAACGAGGCAAAGACGCTCCAAAGGATTGCCTTGCGCTCCAAAAAGATAAAGCCCAAGACGACGAGAACCGCATTGATGATCCACATAAAGACGCCGACGGGCAGAGTCGGGAACAGCGTGGAAAGAATGACCGACACGCCCGAGGTTCCGCCGAAGGCAAAGTGATTGGGGGTTTTAAAGGCCACGATGGCGAACGCCGTGAGGATCAGGCCCAGATTGAGCTCGGCGAAAAAGCGCGGGAAGCCCGGCTCCTGGCTGCGCTTTTGGCCGGCACGCTCGCCGCGCTCGATATCCTCGCGACCGACAACGCGCTCCATCGGCACCACGGGAGGACGATGCACCTCCTCGGCGGCACGCGATGCCGCCTCTGCCGCGGCGGCCTCAATCGCCCATGCCTTGCTTTCTGTTTCGTGCTCGTCGGCCATTACGGCAACCCCTCGTTAACAATTTTGAAACAATGCGCCCATTAGGGTAACGCGGAACGCGAAGATTGCAACCCTAAGTTAGACGAGCGGGATGACTACATCGGGGGCATATAGAAAACGGTCGACCGCACTTTTGCTTGCGCGGTCGACCGTTTAGCGTTTTCGCAGGTAAAACCTATCGAAACAAACCTGTCCCTATTTGGTAGGTTACTCGTGCTGGTTGGTGCGGCGCTCGTACTCCTCGGGGGTGATGACATCCTCGATGCGCAGGTTGACGCCTGCCACCTCAAGGCCGGTCATCGCGGCCAGGCGCTCGGTCACGCGCGCCTTAACGTCGTCGAAAATCGCGGGTGCGTAGGCGCCGTACTCGATAATGACGGAAATGTTGACGACCACGCGGTTGTCATCGGTGACCTCGACCGTCACGCCCTTGGTCAGGTTCTCGGCACCAAACTGCTCCTGAACAAAGTGCATAAGGTTGCCCTTCATGCCCAGGACGTGCGGCACCTCGCGGGTGGCCATGGCGACGATCTTCTCGATCACACCGTTGGAATAGGTCAGCGAATCCTCGGACTCGTCCGCTTCCTCATCATCCTCGTCCGCATCGTCGGCGGGCTCGGCCTCGACGAGCGCCCCGTCCTCGAGCGTTACGTCCTCAGCCTCGGCGACGACGGTCTCGTCTGCCTCGAGCTCGGTATCGGCCACATCGACCTTCGTGTTAAAAGCCATGGTTCCTCCTTATGCCCACCGCACACGCGGCGGTCGAATACATACTAGCGGCCGCTAAACAGACGGCCGAAGAAGTTGACGATCCCGTTCTCGCCGTCACGGATCTGGCCAATCACGGCGCCGATCAGCACAAAGAATGCGATGACGAGTGTATCCCACAGGCCGATCGTGAGCACCAGCACGGCGAGCACAAAACCAGCGACGGCTCCGAGCGTGGTGTTGGGATGACGGACGGCATAGCTCCAGATGGCCGCCCCCGTACCCTTGATGAGACCCATGGCCTCGTCAAAGTCGTTGGCGGCGCTGTCGTGCTGCTCGCCGGCCTCGGGGGTGGTGTCGGCGGACTCGCCTGCCGGCGTAGCGTTCTGGTCGATCGTCAGGCGCGGGGTGCGGACGGTCTTGTCTTGATTGGTATCACTCACCGGAAACCTCCACGGTCTGGACGGTAGTCTTGGACGGCAAAAAACGGACGCGCGCGGTCGTGCCCGGCGTGCCGAGCATGGTGTCGCAGGCCTCCTCGATACGTTGCTGCATCGCGGTTGCAAGGGAGGCCACGTCCCGGTCATCGAGCGCGATGGCGTCGACCTTAAAACGGACGAGCGATTCGTCGGAACCCTGCACGCGCGCCTCGACATGCTCGACTATCACACGGTCGTCGCGCTCTGCCGCGGCACGGGCGCACGAGGAAAGCGCTGCGAGGGTGACCTCGATGTTGCGCTCCCCCGCCGGATGCACGCAGGACGGCTCGCGACGCGCGAACATCAGGCGGAAAAACCCGATGAGCACGCCAAGTGCCACGATGGCGGCGCACACCGTAACGACAACGCGAGGCATGGTGTCACGCAACAGCAGCATAAAGCGATACGTATACGGTCCCCAGAACTGGCAGACAAGCGTGCCCAGCGCCACGATGGCGGCGGCAAGGTACACGATTGCTAGGGCTCGTTTGAGTACGCGCACGCGCGCTCCCTTCAGGTTTCGGTCCACAGAATGCAAAACGATTCGCATCATTATAAAAGAGCCGGGTCCGGTGCCATACGCACGCGGATCCGGCTCATCTATTCCACGAGGCTTGTATGCTCGCTTCATTATGCCCAGATATGCACGGCTTAACCCGTGCAGGCGCTACTCCTCCTCGAGGGCAGCGATGACCTCGTCGGTCATGTCCATGGTGCTGTAAACATCCTGAACGTCGTCGAGCTCCTCGAGACGGTCGATGAGGCGCTGGACCTTCTTGGCGTCGGCACCGGAGACCTCGGTCGGGGTGGTCGGAACCATAGTGGTCTCGGAGCCCTTGACCTGGATGCCCTGCTCCTCGAGCGCCTTGGAAACAGCCATGACGTCGTTGGCGGCGGTCCAAACGATCCACTCCTCGCCGGCGTCCTCGTAGTCGTCGCCACCGGCCTCGGCGATAGCCATCATGAACTCTTCCTCGTCACCGGCAGCACCGTTGGCGATCATGGTCTCCTTCTTGGCGTTCTCGTCCAGGATCTCCTTGGCGACGACGATCTGGCCCTTGCGCTCAAACTGGAAGGCGACGGAGCCGGAGGTGCCCAGGTTGCCGCCAGCGTGGGAGAAGGCGGAACGGACATCGGCGGCGGTACGGTTGCGGTTATCGGTCAGGCAGTCGACGTAGACGGCAACACCGGCGGGACCATAGCCCTCGTACACGATGTTCTCGTAGACGGCGGCATCGGCACCCGAACCGAAGGCCTTGTCGATAGCGGACTTGATCTTGTCCTTGGGCATGGACTGAGCCTTAGCCTTGGCAACGGCAGCGGCGAGGCTGGCGTTGTTCTCGGGCAGCGGGTCGCCGCCGAGACGGGCAGCAACGGTGATGTTGCGGCTCAGCTTGGAGAAGAGGGCGGAACGCTTGGCGTCCTGCGCGCCCTTACGATGCTTGGTTGTGGCCCACTTAGAGTGTCCGGACATACGTGTCTCCTATCGGTTTCGACCTAAAGCCCAGCGCAGATGCTCGGGCAATATAAACAAACGTCGTTATGATATACCTACTGGCCTGCGAGATAAACCCCAAAATGAAGGCGTCGTGATGATGCAGCCCCTTGGTGCAAAGTAACCTGTCCCCTTTGCACCAAGTTAGAACCAAAGGAGGTCGCTGCGGGTGATGGTGGCGCCGATGGCGAAGGGCATGCAGGCGATGACTGGATACAGGTAGCGCATGTAGGTCGAGCCGTTGCAGGGACCGATCAGGCACACGGCGAGCACGCCCAGCAGCGGCACCCAAATGGCCAGCCCGCGCCACGAATGACGACGTAGCAGATAGACCACCACAGCGATCATGATCCACACATAGGTGGCCGAGCTCATGGTGAGCGAGATAAACGGGATGCGTTGTACTGCCACGCGATACAGGTTGATCAGGTGGTCGCACCAGCGCACAACCTTGCTATCGACCGGATGGAAGTCGAAGTACTTGAGGTTATCGGGCTTCGCCATGATCTCGGCACTGCGCGCCGTGCTGTAGACCCACGCATCGCGGGCACTCGGATAAAAGTAGCCGTAGTAGTTATTGATGAGCGCCGAGATATAGCACTCGGGATCCTTTTTGAACATCTGGGCCCACGCCTCAAAATAGGCCTTGATGTCCTCCTGCGAGGCGTACTCGTTAAAACAGTTTTTTACGGCATCCGACTTGTCGGGGTTGTAACGGCGGCCCAGATTCTCGTACTTGAGCACCCGATCGATCGCAGCGCGTTCCTTATCGGTCACCAGACCGTCGCAGGGAGCTTCCTCAATCGTGCCGTCGTCTTTGACCTTGGGGTTAACGCCCGAATTAAGGCCGTCGTGCTTTTGGACGAAGCGCGCCGTCTGTTGAAACGGAATCGAGAGGATCTCGCGCTTGGAGCCCGGCGTGATATCGTGCGCGGGCATAAAGACCTTGGTAAAGTACATGTTGGAGGCAAGGCAGAGCACGAGCACCGCGAGAACGCCGGCCCAGCGGAAGCGCGGCGTGGCGCATGAGGGTGCGACGCCAGACTGTTTGACCACGCGACGGGCCACATGCGCGTCCCAGGCGCAAAACGCCGCCGCAATCACGCAGGCCGCCAACGGAAAGACCAGGCCGCCATTGCGCAAAAACGTGGAACCCATGGCGCCCAGCACGAGCAACAGCCAGTCGTGGCGCGCAAAGAGCACAGGCGTGCGCTCGCCCGCGCGCTCGGCATTGACATCGCGACGGGGCAGGCCACATGCCACGAGCTTGACGGTCTGAACGAGCAGTACCAGAAACGCATCGGCAAACAGTACGTCTTTGGTCAGCAGCGCCGCGTAGTTGGAGAACATCGGCATAAACGCAAAGAACAGCAAGATGACGCCGCGGACCGGCAGGCTCACGCCCAGCTTGCGCAGCGACGATATGGAATAGGCCACGCAGGCGGCCGTGATGACAAATTGGGCGCAGGTGTAGATGGCAAGACCCGCATTGGCGCTATTGAATAGCGAAAGCCCCAGTTGCACACACAAGCCGATGATGGCCGTGTGTACCACCGGATGATGGCCGTTGAGCAGCGCGTTGGGGTTAAGCAGGCGCAGGTAGTCGCTCGTGCCGTTGGGGTAGTTGAACCATTGGCGGATCTGCGCGCCCGTATCTCCCATAAAGAGGCCGGGCAGCGAGGCGATAAGCGTGGGCGCCCAGACAATCATGAGTACAAGAAACGGCCCAACAAAAGGATGGACCGAGAGCACGGCGTGGGTAACACGCCACACGCGGCCAAAATGCGCCTCCGAAAACGGAATGCGGCGAGAACTCAACCAATCCAAAAACTCAAAAGCCAGATAGAAGGCCACAATCGCCAGAAGCATCCAGCCCGCGCCGCCAATCCAGGCGCAGATAACGCGCGCCTTGTCGCCCAGCACAATCTCGGCCGAATCGGTGAGGTCGTAACTGCGGCCGAACACCATGCAGACGGCAAAGAATAGCGACGGCAGCACGACCGAGGGGCGCCAAGCGTCACCGCGGCCAAAGAACACATAGCGAAACGGCAGCGTGAGCAGGCAGGCCAGCGCGAGCAGCATCACAGCGTCGGTATGGCCGGCAAATGAGAGGAGTACCTCGTAGCACACGTAAAGCATGCCCGAGGCCTTTGGATCGATCGCCAAGACCGCGTTGCTCGACACCGGGGCGGGATCGATGGAAAACGCCGTGGTCGCCAGCAGGGCGAGCAAAAATGCGACGAGCGTCTGCTTGGCGGGATAGCGCTTAAACCAAACGATGCGGGCGGCGTCGCGCGCAGCCGTTGTGGAGAGATCGGAATCCTTCACAGTCCGAAAAGCCTTTCTAGAAACCTGCCAAAAAGGGACAGGTTTATTTTGGCAGGTTTTATCTGGGGAAACGTTACGGTTCTGTCATCGTTGCCTGGCAAAATCGCCACAAAGGTGCCTGTTCCCTTTGTGGTGGTATATGGTGGTTAGGCGTCGAGATAGATGCGCTGGGGACGGTTGCGGCGGAGGGCAAAAATGATGAGCGCCAGGCCCGCAATCACGAGTGGCAGACTCAGCAGCTGACCCATGGTGATGACGCCGCCCAGCAGATAGCCCAGCTGGGCATCGGGCACGCGCACAAACTCAATGAGGAAGCGGACGATGCCGTACCCCATCACGAACACGCCCATAAACGCACCCTGGGGCAGCAGCGGTTTTTTGCGGCTGAGCACCTGCAGAATGCAGAAGAGCACAATGCCCTCGAGAAATGCCTCGTAGAGCTGGGATGGATGGCGCGGTATATCGCCCGCGGTGCCGCCAAAGATCACGCCCCAGGGCAAATCGGTCGGCTTGCCCCACAGCTCGCCGTTGACAAAGTTGGCGCAGCGCCCCAGGCACAGGGCCAGCGGAGCACCGATAACGGCAAGGTCGGCGATGGTCCAGGCGTCGAGCTTGTACATGCGGCACACGAGCACGCCGCCGATGATGCCGCCCACCAGGCCGCCATGGAAACTCATGCCGCCTTCGTTGGTGGCAAAGATCTCGAGCGGATGCGCCCAGTAGTAGCCGTCACCGTAAAAGATGACGTAGAACAGACGGGCGCCAATGATGAGGCCAAAGACCACACCAACCACGACACTCATCAGGTCGTCGACCGTAATGTCAAAACCCCAACGACGCTGCGTGCGGTACATGACGACCGCCGTGAGCAGAGCTCCGACCACATAGGCCAAGCCGTACCAGTAGATGGTGATGGGCCCCGCCGAAATGGCGACAGGATCAAGCATATGGTAGAGGTCGTTGAGCATATCGGTCCCCCTGTTCCCTACATACAAATGCGGCCGCGGGCCTTTCGCTCGCAGCCGCACATTTGGGCATGACGTCTATGCGGAGCACATCGCCCGCAGCTTTCGCTTCTCAGAACGGCGCATACTCGTCGTACAGATCCTCGACCTCGCCGGAGGCATTGACCTGCTCGACACGCGTAACGCCGGGCACGTGCTCCTTGAGGATACGCTCGACGCCCATGGAAAGCGTCAGAGCGCTCATGGGGCAACCGGCGCAGGCGCCCTGGAGCTCCAGCTTGACGACGCCCTCGTCATCAACGCCCATATACTCCATGTCGCCGCCGTCGGCCTGCAGGTTGGGGCGAATCTCTTCAAGAACCTTCTTAAGCAGCTCTTCGTTAACAGCCACAGGGGCTCCTTTCTCACAATAACGCGGGCGCGCCCGCGGACAGAGCTATGTTACTACAGCCATGTACCCGCTCGCGAGCCGTCCATGCGCGCGGACACGACTTTCACGAGCAGTTAATTTGACAGTCAATTTGGAACGGGGCTTAATTAGCCGCTTTTGCCAACGCCCGGCGCTCGTACACGCTGCCGCTACTGCTGCGTTTGTTCCCCGGTACCAATGTGGACATCGACGATAACCTGGCGGAAGCTAATGCCACAGGAGTCGAGAATGCGGCGACTGATGCGGCCGTCGTCGGTGTCGGCGTACTTATTGTCCAGATAGACAACCTCGCCCACACCTACCTGCGCCAGGATTTTGGCACAGTCGTGGCATGGGAACAGCGTGACGTAGACCGTGGAACCCTCAAGGTCCTTGAGCGAGCCGCGGTAGTTGAGCACGGCGTTGGCCTCGGCATGAACTACGTAGTTATGCTTGTCCTGCAGCGGGTCATCGCTCGTGCCCCACGGGAAAAAGTCGTCGTTGAGCGCCGAGGGCGTACCGTTGTAGCCCACCGAAAGAATGCGGTGGTTGGTGCTGGCGATGCACGCGCCCACCTGCGTATTAGGATCCTTGCTGCGGCGCTGCGCGGCGATGGCCACGCTCATAAAGAACTCGTCCCAGCTAATAACGTCGCGGCGCTTGCCCGACGCGGTTTGATGAAGATCGTCCGACATGGCAGACACCTCCGAAATCGAAATAGTTTGGCCCATTGTAGCAGGTGAAAGGTGGGACTGTTTCCTCCCCCCCGCCGACGTTCTTGGCTTTATGCGCGGCGAGGCTTTTGGTTGATGCGGTACAGCTCGGCGAGACCCCGCAGCGTCAGCGCGTCGTCTACCGTCAGGCTGTGGCCGACCAACGCCGCGAGCGCCTCGGCATCGTCGCCGGTGATGACAATGGGCACGGTGCCCTCGCCTGCCGCCTTGGTCGAGCGCATCTCGGCAAGCACCATGTCGAGCATGCCGTCGATACGGGCCACCTCGCCCAAGACCACGCCCGAGCGCATGGCCTCGCGCGTGTTGCGACCGATCACATGCGTGGGTGCCGAGGGCTCGACTTGCGGCAGGCGCGCCGCAGCGGCCGAGAGCGAGCGAGCGCCGAGCGCCAGCCCCGGCGCGATAACACCGCCGACAAAGGTTCCGCGTGCATCGATGACCTCGATATTGGTCGTAGTGCCCAGGTCGATCACGATGCACGGAGAGCCGTAGACGGCACGGGCCGCCACGGCGTCGGCGATGCGATCGGGACCGATCTCGGCCGGGTCGTCGTAGTGCACGGGCATGCCGGTCTTAAGTCCCGGCCCCACGGTGAGCACGCGCCCCGTGCAGGTACGGGAAAGTGCCGCCTTCCACGGGCGCTCGAGCGCCGGCACCACGCAGCTCAGCACTGCTGCCGCGGGAACGAGCACACCAGGCATGCCCGCATCGGCTGCCAGTGCGCCCATGACCCGCGCGAGCCTCATGCGCGCCTCATCGGCCGTAATGCTCGGCGGCGTCGTGATCTCGCACGTCGCAAGCGGGCATTCCTGCGCCGCGGCCGAATCCTCGGCAAACAGACCAAAGCGAATGAACGTGTTGCCCACATCGACCGTCAATATATATGCGCACCCATTAAGCATCGTCGGCGCTCCTTTCGTCTGCCCAGCAGTATATCGCCTACCCGAACCAGCCATCCCAGGTAGTCATTTTGGGACGGGGCTATTTTAGCTACCCCAATATGTCGGTTGATATTTGCCCCAATCCCAGATAATTCGTCGACTGTCAAAGGGTAGCTAAAATAGCCCCGTCCCAAAATGACTACCTTGCCGCTATACTGATGCGCGGTCGTGCGCGAGCTCACGCGGCGGCCCTTGGTAACCCGACTTCCCGCGCCGTATCCGTAGCGGCGCTTTCGGGGGAAGCGGATATACGCAAAGGAGTTCTATATGGGCAATCCCTCGAACCGCACTTCTATGCGCGGTCAACTTACGCTGCGCGGCGTCGTCATCGGCGTCCTTGGCTGCGTGATTATCACGGCAAGCTCGGCCTACACGGCCCTCAAGATGGGCGCCCTCCCCTGGCCGATCATTTTCGCTGCCGTCATCTCGTTGTTCTTCCTTAAGCTCATGGGCAATGCCAGCCTCAACGAGGCCAACGTTACCCACACCATCATGTCCGCGGGTGCCATGGTCGCCGGCGGCCTGGCGTTTACCATCCCGGGCGCCTGGATGCTGGGCTATGCCGACCAGATCAGCTGGCTCGACATGTTTATCGTGGCGCTCGCCGGCACCATTTTGGGCCTTCTGGCAACGGCGCTCATCCACCGTCACTTTATCGTGGACGCCGTGCTGGAGTTTCCCACCGGCAACGCCGCAGCCCAGACCCTGCGTGCTACCGAGGCCGGCGGCAAGACCGGCAAGCAGCTCTTTGGCTCCATGGCCATCGCAGGCATCTATAGCGTGCTGCGCGACGCCCTGGGCGTGGTGCCCAGCATGCTGTGCACGCTCAATATCCCCGGCGTGACCTTTGCCATCTACAACTCGCCCATGCTGCTGTCCATCGGCTTTTTGGTGGGCTTTGCCCCCGTCGCCTTCTGGTTTGCCGGCGCGCTGCTGGGCAACTTTGGCATTATCGTCGGCGGCACCGCTGCCGGCCTGTTCGATATTGTGACCGCGCAGGGTATCGTCAAGTCCTTAGGTATGGGCCTTATGATGGGCTTTGGCGTCGCCGTCGTCCTTAAAGACATCCTGCCGCAGGTCGCCGGTATCGTTCGCGGTCTTGCCGCCGACAGCTCCACCGACACCGACGAGCAGTCGCTCATCTCGGGCTCGCTTAAGCTCGACGCCGGCATCATCGGCCTGGGCACCGCCGCCATCGCCGTGATCATCGCCATCGCGCTCGACCTTGGCCCCGTCCCAGCCGTCATCGTCACGCTGTTCACCTTTGTCACCACCATCATGAGTGCGCAGAGCTGCGGCCAGACGGGTATCGACCCCATGGAGATCTTTGGCCTCATCGTCATGCTCATCGTAGCGGCCTTCGCGCAGCTTGCGCAGGTCAAGCTGTTCTTTATCGCCGGCATCGTGGCCGTGGCTTGCGGCCTTGCGGGCGACGTCATGAACGACTTTAAGGCCGGCGCCGTGCTGGGCACCAACCCGCGCGCACAGTGGATCGGCCAGGCCATCGGCGGCATCGTGGGCGCACTGGTCGCTGCCGCCGTCATGGTCGCGCTCGTCACCGCCTATGGTCCGGACGCCTTTGGTCCCGACAAGAGCTTTGTGGCCGCGCAGGCAAGCGTAGTCGCCACCATGGTCTCGGGCATCCCGAGCGTGCCGTGGTTCGCAGGCGGTTTTATCGCCGGCATCGTCATGTATTGGCTCGGCATTCCGGCCATGATGATCGGTCTGGGCGTGTACCTGCCGTTCTACATGTCGCTCACGGCCTTCTTGGGCTCCTGCGCCAAGCTCGCCTACGACAAGTGGGCAGCCCACCGCGACGCCGCCGGTCTTTCGGGCAAAGAGAAGGCTTCCAAGGATGCTGCCTTCCAGGAGCAGGGCCTGGTCGTCGCAAGCGGCCTGTTGGGAGGCGAGTCCGTCGTTGGCGTTATCCTGGCGTTTGTCTCCGTCGGCCTGAGTCTGCTGGGCTAAACCCAACAACAATGTACCCGTACAGAGCGCGGGGCCGGAGACCATCCGGCCCCGCGCTCTGTATCTGTCGAAACACTCGGCCGCAACCGCATTTGACGTCCCCCTTACCTGCTCGTCTAAGTTTCACGTCAAGATGACCGCCCCGCCCGCCACGGTGTAGAGTACATGCTGCGAGCGCACCCGCGTTCCTGCGGCAATACGAGGTGGACATGGAACTCGACAAACAACAGATCAAGCGACTACGCAAACGCCATCACCGGCGCCACGGCATTCGACCTGCCCATAGTGAGGCCCTGGAGAACACCGGCCGCTTCCTAAAGCGCGCATTCAACATTCGCGAGGGTCGCGCACCCTATCACGTGATTCGCAAGCGCTTTGTAAACGGGGCGCGGCTGACCGGCTCGCACTTATGCATCCTCATCATCGCCATGCTCATCGCGAGCATCGGCCTCGATATCGACTCGGACATTGCCATCGTGGGCGCCATGCTCATCTGCCCACTCATGGGATCGGTCCTTGCCATGGCATATGGCATCGCCACGCTCGACCGCGAGATTGCCGTCGAGGCCGTCGCCGGCCTCGCGCTACAGATGGCCTTTTGTCTGATCACGTCCACGCTGTATTTTAAGCTCTCGCCCCTTGGCACCACCACGGCCGCCATCATCGACAACTCGACGCCCACTGTGTGGGACCTTGCTGTCGCGCTCGCGGGCGGCTTTGCGGGCGGGCTGGGCAACTCGCGTGACCAGGAACCTGCCACGCTTATCGCCGGCGTGGCCGTGGCGACCGCGCTCATGCCGCCCCTGTGCGCGGCGGGCTATGGCATCGCCATTGCAAGCGGGTCACTGTTTCTCTCGGCGCTTTATGAGTTTGGCATCAACGTGGTCTTTATCGCACTGGCTGCCGAAGCCGTGCTGCTTCTTTTGCGCGTGCCGCTCAAGCGCGACCTGAACGGCGACGGTATTGTGACTGCTGAAGAAAACGCCGAGGTCAACGAGCTATCGCGCAAGGTGCGCCGCCGCATCATCGTGGGCACGGTGATCTTTGCCATCCCCTGCATTATTATGACGGCGGGGTCTATTGGCTCGGCGCAGGCCGGCGTGCAAGACGGCTACGGCGTCACTGAAACCACGCGCGAACTTGCGGCGGTGCTGCCGGGCTTTAAGGATTACACCGTCGCCGTCGAGACCTCGGCTACCGAGGGCGACAAGGAGGGCGTTGTCGAGCGCCAGACTGTCGCTCGCGTAACGACAAGCGAGACGCTCGGGGCGCACGACCGCCGTGTTGCCCGCAAGCTCATCGACCTCAACGTACCCGAACTCGATCGCGTGGAGTTTGACGTGAAGTGATGCGGAACGTGAGGTAGGCCCGGTACGAGCGTGCGCAGCCGCGGGGCACAGGCACAGCCAAGCGCAGCGCTACAGCTCGTACTTGTACACGCGGTAGATGTACTTCTCGGCTTCCATCTCGTACGTGGCAATGGGCAGTCCATAGCGATCGTACTCGGCAAAGGTCTTGGCTATGCCCGATGCCACAAGCATGCTATTCGAATCGCCGACGCGCTGCGCACTACTTACGTAACCTGAGAACGGCACTGCGATCTGGTCCACAAGCTCGTAGGTGCGCGCGGTCTCGTCCACCGTAAAAATGCGCCCAAACGAATGCGTTCCCTTGCTGTAGTCGGTCACGACCGCAGCGCCCAGCTGGCCCCAGTCGAACTTGGGATAGCTCTCGGCAGCACCAAAGTTGTTGTCGTATAGCAGCACCTGGTAGCGACCAGTCGCGGTCGTCTCGTCGTTTGGCAGATAGGTCACACTATGCTGGCCTGCGTTGAGCGAAAAATCGCCTTGAGCCTGCAGCAACTTGTCCTCAAAGCCCGAGCCGGCCCAAAACTCTGGCGAGCCCATAAGCCAATCGACCGTAGGCGTACCGTAGATATCCGTGAGCTTGATGACCGTTGAGGTCTCGCGCGAGCTGAGCAAAACGGTGCCGCCGCCGAGCCACTGGATCGTGTTGATGTGAATCCAATCCAGGTCGCCGTCCGAGGCAACCTTGGCGCTTGCCTTGAGGTCGGGGAACATATCGCCCAGGTCCACGACGAGAGAGACGTCACCTGTTGTTATGTCGACCTTAATGATGAGGTCCTCTACATTAACGCGATCGTCCTTATCTTTTTTGGCAGCCGCGCGATCGACGTCCAAATCGGCTTCGGAGCCGGCGTGACTCGCCAGCACCAGCAGGTTGCCATCGTCATCGAAAGCGTAGTCGTGGTGTAGCTCGTAGTCGCCCGTGCTCCAGACGTTTACCACCTGGCCGATGGCGTTGATCTGGGCCATCTTGGTAGTCGAGACGCTCATGATCATGCTGCCGTCGCCCGGGAACAGCAGGCGGTGGCTGCGGTAGCCGACAATCGGCACCTCGCCGCGAATCTGGCCGTCGTTGTCGTAGAGGTACATAAAGTCGAGCTTGGACGAGTCGTTGCCCAAGATGGTAAAGAGACCATCGGCAAGCGGCGTATTGGACTCCCCCGACGTAACGGCAAGCTGCTCTTCTTCCTCGCCTTTGAGAGCCGGCGTCTTGACCGTGAACGTCGAGGTGCGGCTGATACCATCTTGTGCCGTGCAAGTGATGGTTACCGTGTTTTTGTGGTTGGGAATGAGGCCGATGACCTTGAACTCGTGTTCCGTGGCCGGCGCGTCGCCGCCGTGGGGCGTATGGGAAAACGCGGCGACCTTGGGCGTGTCACCAGTCTTTTTGCGACCGGCGACCTTGTAGGAGACGGTTACGGAATCCGTTGTCGCAAAGCGAACGTAGCAGCTCAGGGTATCGGTGCCAAAGGGATCCTGCGCTATAAATGGAGTGGTCTCGTTGTAGCCGCCGTCAGCGTACTCGGTATCGAGCCGCCCCTTAATGGCCGCCTGCTTCTCGACGTCGTAGGTCGCGACAATCTGCTTGTGGAGTTTCTTTTGCTCGTCAGTGAGCTCGTTGCTCGAAGTAGATGCGGCGCCCGTGCCGGCCCCGCCGACCGAGCAGCCCATGAGCCCTGTCCCGGCAAGCGCCAGCGTGCCCGCCGCACCCGCAAGAGCCGCTCGGCGCGAAAACAGCCTGCTGTCCTTGTCACTCAATTCCATATCGTTACCGTCTTTGAATACCATTGTTGTTCCCTCATATACCACGGCGTTTTCCCAGCCCTGTCTAATTATGACTCGCAGTTTAACAAACGCCCCTTAATGCAAGTTAAAGCTTGTAGCGATACGGAAACGCGGGGCGCGAAGGGAATCCGCAACCCTTCCGCTCCCAAGTGATCAATCGGAGCGGCCGCGATGGTGCTCGATCCAGTCCACGGCAAAGTCGACAAGTTCGCGTTGGCGCATAAAGCGGATTGTCCCGTTGCCGAGCGGCGCTGCGGCGCACTGACACTGCAAATGATACGTTTCTCAATGTTGCCGAGGAATCTTTTTAGTACTTGAAGAAGCCCTCGCCCGAGCTTTCGCCCAGCTTGCCTTCGTCGAGCATCTGCTTGAGGACGGATGCCATGGCCTTAAAGTTGTAGGGCATCATCATCTTTTTGAGCAGCGGGCTCACCAAGCCCGGCACCTTCTGATACTGCATGACGATGTTGTAGGCCGTCTGGATACCCACGGTGTCGAACACGCGGAACGGGCCCTTGGGCGCGCCAGTGCCGCGCGTCCATGCGAGGTCGATGCTCTTGGGGTCGCTGACGCCCGAGACGTACAGGTCAAGGCCCGACAGCAGCCACGGTACCAGCATGGAATTGAGCAGATAGCCGTTCTTTTCCTTGTTGACGGGCAGGGCAAGCATACGGATATCGCTGGCAAAGTCGACGAGCTCATCGAAATAGCGCTTGTCGGTCTGGTCCTGAGCCATGACCTCGGTCATGTTGTTCTTCCAGATGGAGTTGGCAAAGTGCAGCGACAGGTACTTCTCGGGGCGGCCAGTGTACTTGGCAAAGGTGCTCGGCAGCAGCGTGGAGGAGTTCGTCACGACAACGGTCTTTTGCGGGAGAACCGGGGCGAGCTTCTTGTAGAAGTCGATCTTTGCCTGGGTGTCCTCGGCCATCGACTCGATAACCAGATCGGCGTCGGCCACTGCCTTGGCAAGATCGAGCTCTAGCTTGAGTGTGGAGTAGGCACGCTCGACGGCGGCGAGCGCCGCCTCCTTATCGAAGGGCTGGTCGCTATCGGCGATACCGGCACACCACTCGCCCGTGCCGTCCGCCATGCCCTCGATAGCCGCGATGTACTCCTCGCGCACATGATCGATCTTGGGCTGAGTGCGGCCGATGCTGCCCTCGCTGCGCAGCCAGATCGTCACATCGAAGCCGCAGTAGGCAGCCTGAAAGGCAATCTGGCTTCCCAACACGCCGCCACCGGCAACACAAACGGTCTTGTAGCTCATAGGAACAGTCCTCTCTTACGTAATTCCATGGATGTGTATTTATTCAACCGTAAGGATGACACGCGCTAGAGGTGGGTTCCATAAACGGACGGTAATTTGCGGCGAACGGCTACATATGTTCATTATCTCAGGGTTCCAAGGGCGATTTTTGGTGCCACTGACACGTAGCTTTCGGAAGAGGTGATAGTTGGGGCGTTTACGCAGCATACGTCCAGCAAAAACGGGTGGTAGCCGATACGGCTACCACCCGTTTGTCTCATATCTAGCACATAGCAGGCCAACTACTTCTTAATGCCACGTCCCAGACGCTTGGCGACCGATGCAACGGCCTCCTCGCTGGCCGAGCCACAGCTCACGCAGCCATCATGGGCACGCATCTGGCCAGTGACCTCGTCCATCGCGAGCGGCGCCACCTTCTCGAGCTTAAAGCCCTTACCGGTGCGCATGTTTTCCTTGGCCACGCTGATCATGAGCTTAATGCGGTTGAGCTGGTTGACCTCGGACGCGCCGGGGTCGTAGTCCACCGCGACAATGTTGCTCTCGGGGTGCTGACGGCGCAGCTCCTTGATCACGGCCTTGCCCACCACGTGGTTAGGCAGGCACGCAAAGGGCTGCGTGCAGATGATGTTGGGCGCGCCATGGTCAATCAGGTCGAGCATCTCGGCCGTGAGCAGCCAGCCTTCGCCCATGTTGTTGCAAACCGAAAGCACCGTACGGGCCTTGTCCGCCATGGTGCCGATGCGCTCGGGCGCCTCAAAGCGGCGGGACTTTTGGAGCAGCTCCTCCACCGGCGTACGCATCCAGTCCACGAGCTTGATGAGCGCCTGCATACCAGCGCGCGTGGTTGCAGAGCTTCCGAGCTCATCCTTCTGCAGCTCGGCGTTGCTCATAGAGTACAGGAAGAAGTCGAGCAGGCCCGGCACCACGGCCTCGCAGCCCTCGCGCTCGATAACGTCGACCACGTGGTTGTTGGCTGTAGGGTGGAACTTGACCAAGATCTCGCCGACCACGCCCACGCGCGGCTTGGTGCCCTCACCCACGAGCGGCATGGTGTCGAACGCGCGGATGGCCTCGCGGCACAGCTTGGTGTAGTTGTGGCGGTTGAACTTGGGCGCCAGCTTGCGGGCGCGCGCCATGTACTCCTCGTAGAGTGCGTTGGCGGCACCGGGCGTAGCCTCGTATGGACGACAGCGATAAAGCATCTGCATCATCACGTCGCCAAAGAGCACCGCGTAGACTGCCTGCTTAAGCAGCGCCGGCGTAATCTTAAAGCCGGGGTTGTCCTCACCGAGCGCCACCGCCGAAAGCGAGATCACCGGGATCTCGGGGTGGCCGCTCTCGCGCAGGGCCTTGCGGATGAGTGCGATGTAGTTGGTGGCACGGCAGCCGCCGCCGGTCTGGCTGATAACCACGGCCGTCTTGGACAGGTCGTACCGGCCGCTCTCGATGGCCTCCATAATCTGGCCGGTCACCAAAATGGACGGATAGCAAATGTCATTGTTCACATAGCGCAGGCCGGCCTCGACGGCGTCGTGATCGGTCGAGGGCAGCAGCTCCAAGTTGTAGCCGGCACCGCGGAACACCTCTTTGACCAGGTCAAAGTGGATCGGCGCCATCTGCGGGCACAGGATGGTGTAGCCCTCCTCGCGCATCTGCTCGGTAAAGGGCACCTTGGGCCACGCGGTCGATGCGCTCTCGCGCTGAGCCTCGAACGTGTACTTGCGGCTCGCGAATGCGGGGGCATCCGTGGAGGGAGCCACCGGCGCGGCATCGCCCTGCTCGTAGGTCTCGCCCGCGGCCGCGGCCTCGGCCAAGCGCTCGGCCTCCTGGTCCTTAAGCGCGGCCATGAGCGAGCGGATGCGGATGCGCGCGGCGCCCAGGTTGGACACCTCGTCGATCTTGAGCACGGTGTAGATCTTGCCGCTGGCCTCCAGAATCTCCTGCACCTGATCGGTAGTCAGAGCGTCCAGGCCGCAGCCGAAAGAGTTGAGCTGGATCAGGTCCAGGTCGTTGCGCATCGTCACAAAACGGGCGACGGCGTACAGGCGGCTGTGGTACATCCACTGGTCGACGACGCGGATGGGGCGCTCGGGCTTCACCAGGTGCGCAAGCGAATCCTCGGTAAAGACCGCAAAGCCAAAGCTCGAGATAAGCTCGGGCAGGGCGTGGTTGATCTCGGGGTCGTTGTGGTAGGGGCGACCGGCGAGCACGATGCCGTGACCGCCATGGTCCTCGACCCACTTAAGGGTCTCCTCGCCCATGGTCTGGATGTCCTCGTGGAAGCGTGCATCGGCCTCAAAGGCAGCGTTGACGGCGGCATCGACCTCGGAGCGCGTGATCTTGGGACCGCGCACGCGGCCGCGACCAGCTTGCGCATCGGCCACGCGGTCGACGGCGAGCACCTGGTACAGACGGCGCTTGAGCTCGGTCTTGTCGTGATAGGGCACAAACGGGTACAGGAACTCGATATTCTGCTCACGGATCTCGTCGATGTTGAGCGCCAGCGCCGTGGGGTAGCTCATGACGATGGGGCAGTTGTAACAGTTGCCGGCGGTCGGATCCTCCTTGCGCTCCCAGCGCACGCACGGCATCCAGATAAAGTCGACATCGCGGTCGATAAGGTTCATCACGTGGCCGTGGCTCATCTTGGCCGGATAGCACACGCTCTCGGACGGCATGGACTCGATGCCCGCCTGGTAGGTCTTCTTGCTCGACTGGTCGGACAGCTGCACGCTAAAGCCCAAGCGCGTAAAGAACGCGTGCCAGAAGGGGTAGTTCTCGTACATGTTGAGTGCGCGCGGGATACCCACGGTGCCGCGCGGGGCCTCGTCGGGGCTCAGCACCTCGCGATTAAAGAGCAACTCGTTTTTCTTTTTGAAGAGGTTAGGGGCCTCGGTCTTTTGCTTTTTGTGGCCGGCGCCCTTCTCGCAGCGGTTGCCGGTAATGAAGCGCCTGCCGCCGCCAAAGTCGTTGACGGTGAGCTGGCAGTTGTTGGAGCAACGGCCGCAGCGGACGTGCTTTTGCGTCACAGTGAGGTGCGCGATGTCCTCGGCCGAAAGGATGGTCGAGGTGCCGTCGGCGCCAGCGCGATCACGGGCGAGCAAGGCCGCACCATAGGCGCCCATGCAGCCGGCGATGTCGGGACGCACGGCGTGAACGCCGGTGAGCTGCTCAAACGCGCGCAGCGTGGCATCGGACATAAAGGTGCCGCCCTGGACGATCACCTGGCTTCCGATCTCCTTGGGATCGCGCAGCTTAATGACCTTGAACAGGGCATTCTTAATGACGGAATAGGACAGACCGGCCGCGATGTCGCCCACCGTGGCGCCTTCCTTTTGCGCCTGCTTAACACGCGAATTCATAAAGACCGTGCAGCGACTGCCCAGGTCCACCGGAGCCTTGGCATGGATGGCGGCGTCGGCGAACGCGCGCACGTCCATGTTCATAGAGACGGCGAAGCTCTCGATAAAGCTACCGCAGCCCGACGAGCAGGCCTCGTTGAGCATGATGTGCTCGATAACGCCGTCCTTGACGCGCAGGCACTTCATGTCCTGACCGCCAATGTCCAGGATAAACTCGACGCCGGGCAGGAATGCCTTGGCTCCGCGCAGGTGCGCGACGGTCTCGATCTCGCCGGAATCGGCCTTGAGGGCCTCGATGAGCAGCGCCTCGCCGTAACCCGTGGTGGTCACGTGGCCGATGGTGCAGCCGGCGGGGATGTGGTTATAGAAATCGGCCATGATGACCTTGGCCGTACCCAGGATGTCACCGTTGTTGTTGCCGTACCAGGTATGCAGCAACTGGCCGTCCTCACCCACAAGCGCGGCCTTCATGGTGGTGGAACCGGCGTCGATACCGATGAACACGCGACCGGTGTAGCCTTCGAGCTTGCCCTTGGGAACGACCTCGGTGTCGTGGCGGGTCTTGAACTCGGCAAAGTCCTCGTCGGTGGCAAAGAGCGGATCCAGACGCTCGACCTCGGCGCCCTGTGTGTCACCCAGGGCATCGATGGCCTCGATGAGCTGCGGGAACGTGCTGAGCTTATTGGACTCGTGCGCCATGGCGGCACCGCTCGCCACAAACAGGTGAGCGTTTTGGGGCACGATTCGGTGCTCCTCGTCCAGGTTGAGCGTGAGGTAGAAGCGATGGCGCAGCTCGGAGAGATACTGCAGCGGGCCGCCCAGGAAGGCGACGTTACCGCGGATGGGACGGCCGCACGCCAGGCCCGAGATGGTCTGGGTCACGACGGCCTGGAAGATGGAGGCGGCCACGTCCTCGGGGCGGGCGCCCTCGTTGAGCAGCGGCTGGACGTCGGTCTTGGCAAAAACGCCGCAGCGGCTGGCGATGGGATAGATGGTGGTGGCGTTGGCCGCGAGTTCGTTGAGGCCGCTGGCGTCGGTGTGCAGCAGGGTTGCCATCTGGTCGATGAACGCACCCGTACCGCCGGCACAGGTGCCGTTCATGCGCTGCTCGATGCCGTTATCGAAGTAGATGATCTTGGCGTCCTCGCCGCCCAGCTCGATGGCGACATCGGTGGCCGGGATGAGGGTCTCGACGGCGCGTTTGCTGGCGATGACCTCTTGGACAAACTCCAGGTCGAGCCACTGGGACAGCAGCAGACCGCCCGAGCCGGTAATGGCGCAGGTCATCTGGGCCGTCGGCAGCACAGTCGCGGCGCCCTCGAACAGATCGCGGGCGCAAGCGCGAACGTCGGTGTGATGGCGCTGGTACTTGGCGTAGACGATCTGGTTGTCATCGTTGAGCACGGCGAGCTTGACGGTGGTGGAGCCAACGTCGATGCCCAGGTGCAGATTGCCGTGGGCGTTGTCGGGGTTGAAGATCGCGCCTTCGGGGGCGTGGGCGGCGGCTGCGGGCTCGGCGGCGGTGGCGGGCTCGCTAGCGACGGACGTCTCCCCTGCCGCGTTCTTGGCATCGGCAACTGCCTCGGCAACTTTCTCGGCAGCCGCGGTCGCGGCCTTCTGCGCGGCGTCCACCACGGTGGGCGCAGCCTCGCGTGCGGCGGCGACCATGCGGTCCTTGATGCCCTCGACGAGTTTGCTCATTGTCTCTCCTCTTAGTTGTTGGACTCGACGGTTGCGGGGGTGTCGGCCGCGTCCTCGAGCTGCAAGTTCAATAGCTTCATGCCGTACTCCGGCACGTTGATATCGATGGGTTGGCCATACAGGTCACCAGGGCGCACAAAAGCGAGCACCGTCATCATACGCGCCATGGCCTCGGGCGATTCGGTGAGCCCGCGCTCAAACCAGCGCTGAATCATGCCGACCTCGGCACTCACGACGTAGGTGACGTAGTAGTCAAAGAACGTGCCCAGCGCCAGGCCCAAAATGCCCGTCTGCGCACGCGGCACCACAGCCTCACGCGCGGTGTCGATAATCCTTTTAATGAAGGCCTGGTCGCCGCCCGGACCCAGCAGCGCACCGATCAAGTCGCGGTTGGCCGCAAGATAACGCAGTAGCTCAACCGAACCGGGCGCCGGCTCGAGCTCATCGATGTTGTGATAGAGATCGGGCAGCCGAGCTGCGGTGATGAGCTCAATACGCTCACGGATCTCGGCCAGCAAGCCGTCCTCGATTTGATTGATAAAGTCGGGGATATCGCGGTAGTGCGAATAGAACGTACGGCGCGTGAGGCCAGCACGCTCGGTGAGCGAAGCGACGTTAATGCGCGAAAGATCGCCGCTTTCGGCTAGTTCGCTGGCAAGTGCCTGGCGAAGGGCACGCTGCGAGCGAAGGGACCGGCGATCGCATTTCTCGAGCTGGGACAAGCGTCCTCCTTGTTACTCTGCCTGTGCGCTATTGCACAGTGCGAGTATTATTGCACACCGTGTGCATCAACACGTAAAGGCAATATTTGAGATGTGACAAAGGGGCAGTCCCTTTGTCACATTCCATTCTCTCCTGGTACCGTTAATGGGACCAACGGCCTCCACACCAGTTGCATCATGCCGGTAATGATCGATAAGGAGACCGACATGAACAATCAGGCATGCGATGGCATCACCGATGCCGGCAAGGACCTCGTCCTCAGCTGCATCAAGAGCCAAGAGCTGCGCGACCACATGCGTAAATACCTATACTGGCCAGCGCCAATCATCGCCGGCTCTCTTAAGACGCTTGATGAAAAACGCACCATGCTCGAGCAACTCCGCAAGGAGGTTTCGCCGGAGCTGGTCGAAGATATCGATTCGCATCTCGCCCAGCTCAACAGCGCACTCGATATGCTCCACAACATCGAGCGCGACCGCGGAATCCTCCTACTGCACGTCATGGTCTACAACGAGGAGGAGCGCGACGCCGACGCCCTCGACGGTCCCTTCCCCACCGCATCGTGGGAGGCCGCGCAGGCACTCATGAAGCGCTACATCGAAGAGTATCCTGAAGACGACTGGTCCGAATCGTACTGGAAGATCGACCTATACACCCCGGAAGACCTTCACGAACATCAAATGGCGCAGTCCTCCCTGGCGTTTGCGGCAACCAAGGATGGCGAGCTTATATTTCTCCGCGATCAGCGCAATAACCGCACTCGCAAATCGTATGTCGAAAGCGCCTGGCGAAACGATAGCAGACGGTTCTGCAACAGCAACGAACCCATCTATACGCCGTGGGTCCCAGGCGACATCCTCAAAATCGACGGTCGCCCCTTTGATCACGGGCCTCGCTTTGCCATTGTGCTCGAAAACGACTACGAGCACACGCTCCGGGGACAGATCTGGTGCGCAGGGCCTAGTAAAGATCACGGCGTTAAGGAGGGTTCACTTTCATCCGGCACCTACAGCGACAGTCTCCTGGACCCCTTCATCCCCTCCGCCCTCTACACCGCCGAGTGCTACACCGGTGAGCTGCCGGACGACTGCGCTTTTATGCTCGAGCTTTCGCAGATGCTGCACGACAGCCCCGACTACGGCAAGCAATGGTCCGAAGGCTCGGTCGGACATGACTGCCTTCAGCCGTATCGCAAGCCCGCCAACCAAAGCGAGCTGGATATTCGTCCGGACATCTTCGAGTTTTTAGACTCGCACAGTATTAAGGAGCATCTTCAACGAATCAACTACGAGCTCACCACGCCCGTAGCGGCTTTCATTGTCAATTGCTCGCATAAAGCAACGCTGCAGCAAAAGCTCGAAGGCTGGCAAAAGATCATCGACAATATGCCCAATTGCACCATGAACCGCAGAAACGACACGGTCGTCATCCCGGACTTCCATGCCTTTCTGCGCAATGTCATCAAACAGGAGAAACGAAAACTCGCGCACCTTAAAAGGACGGACGGTCAAAGCCTGTACTTCTTTGAGGACTACTCGTGGGACTGGCGCGGGCAGGTCGGCTATCTTTACGGCCCGTACAGCAGTTATCAAAAGTGCTTCGATGCCATCTGGAAAGAGCTCGACGGTGACGATCCCAAAGCCATCAGGATCACCCGTCGTCCCATCGACCCAGAAGAAGACCACTATGCCGACGACATGGTCTTACTCAATGCGAACGGCGAAGTAATGTCTTGCGATTACCGCAACAAAAGCGAGTGGGACGAGGCGGGCACCGCCAGCGATTTCGAGGACATGTGGTTTGATATCCCGACGCCTTTCCATGCCGGAGACATCGTCTGCAACCTCCAACGCCCCGACAAGCCGATGGTGCTGTTTGACCTGCAAACTTGGGGATCCGAACGAGTCGACAAAGAGCTGGCCTCCTCCGTCTACAAAGAGCGCCTCGTTCAAAAGGCCGACAAGCTATTGCGCTGGCACCGATATGACGGCGACACCAGCGACATGTACGCCTACGGCTGCCAAGTCTCATCCGCCTTGCATTTCCCCTTCTACATTGGGGAGCCTGAGGGCTTTCTTTTGGACATCGACTATTACCGCAAGCCGCTCAAGTCAGAGAAGCGAATCCTTTACGGCGTCAGGGCATATGTCAAAGGCGACCTGGCGGTTGATTCGCTCGCCGCAATGGCCAGCGCATGCGAGCTACAGGCGCTGGCGGAGAAAAAGGCGCGTGGCTTCGAGGATGCAGACGGTTGGCTCAAGGACCGCTACCCGGAGCTGTTCGATGCGACGGCCGATCCCTTCTTAGAGGGAGGTTGCACCAGTTACGCTTAGTTTTTGAAACGCCACTACCGATTGTCCTTTCAGTACGCGCACACTCATGTACCAGTGCGTTTCCAAAAGTATGTTTGACGCGAGATTCATATCAGACCCGTTAATGGGATCACAAAGCACAGCCTCTGATGGATGCTAACGGCAACGACCGAATTGGAGGTTGCTATGGACAGCCAAGCAGATACCGTGATCACCGATGCCGGCAGGGAGCTCGTTTGCAGTTGCATCAAGGACGATGAGCTGCGTGCTCATATGTTCAAACACATGGGAATGGCAGATGGCTCCCTCTGTAAAACCATCGGCGGCTCCCTCAAGACGCTCGACGAAAAACGGACCATGCTCGAGCAGCTTCGCAAAGAGGTCTCATCGGATTACGCCGAGACGATCGACTCCGGCCTCGAACAACTCGACACTGCACTCGATATGCTTTACAACGTTGACCGTGACCGCGGTATCTTGCTGGTCTCCGGCGTGTTTTACAGTGAAGACGAGCGCGGGCACGACACCTTTGATGGCCCCTTCCCCGTTGCCTCTTGGGATGCCGCTCGAACCCTTATGAAGCAATACGTCGATGACGACCCCGATGAAGATTGGTTCGAATCATTCTGGCAGATTAAGCTCTATACCGCCGAAGACTTACACGACTGCCCACGCGCTCAAGCCTCGCTGATATTCGCCGCAACCATGGCTGGCGATTTGGTCTTTTTGAGTGACCGCCGGAATCAGCGGACTCCGCATCAAAGCATCAATCACTTGCCGTGGAACAATAGCAAGCACTTCTGCGCCAATGGTGAGGTCTTTTACACTCCCTGGGTCCCCGGCGACATCATCAAGATCGACGGTCGGCCCTTCGACCACGGCCCTCGTTTCGCCATCGTGCTCGAAGACGACTACGATAGTTCGTTCAAAGGCCAGGTTTGGTGCGCCTATCCGAGCAAAATCTACGGCGTTGAGGAAGGCAATCTCCGCTTGAGGGATTTCACGGACGGCTTCCTCGACGACTTCACACCCTCTGCGCTCTACACCGCCGAACGCTATATCGGCGACTTGCCCGATGATTGCTCCTTTATGCTCGAACTCTCGAAAAAGCTGCACGATGACCCCGGCTGTGGCAAACATTGGTCGGATGGATCGGTCGTACACGACTGCTTGCAGCCATATCGCACATCGGCCGGCGCCGGCGTCAACGCCATACGTTCGGACATTCTCGAGTTTCTCGACTCGCCCGATATCAGAGAGCATTTGGAAGGCATCGGCTACGAGCCCACCACGCCCGAGGCAGCGTTCATCGTCGACCATTCGAACGAGAAGACGCTGCAACAGAAGATTGAGACCTGGCAAAAGATTCTCGAAAACATGCCCAATTGTGCGATGAGCAGGCGATACGGCACGTTCAATATCCCCAACTTCCATGTCTTTCTTCGCGACGTCATCAGATGGGAGCGCAAGAAAATCGCCCGGTTCAAACAGCCTGGCAAGCACATGTATTTCTTTGAGGACAAGACGGGAAGTCCCCATGAGAGCGGGTGCAATTATGGCCCCTACACCAGCTACGAAAAATGTTTCGAGGCAATCTGGAATGAGCTTGAGGAGGAAAATCCTACCTCGATAGAAATAACGCGCCGCCCGATCGATCCGGACGAAGACTACTATGCCGCCGACAGGCTCATGCTCAACGCAAAAGGCGAAATTATGGACTGCCAGCTGAGCTGCATCGACATGGAACGCGAGGGCGAAGACCCCACTTTCGCTTTTGAGTTGATGTGGTTTGACATCCCGACGCCATTCCACGCCGGCGACATCATTTGTCGTCACGGCGACCCTGGCGACCCCATGCTGCTTCTCAATATGCAGACATGGACCACGCAGCGGGTCATAGATGAGCTTCTGCCTTCCACCTACAGGGAATGCGCTGCAAAAAAGGCCGATGACCTGCTCAGGCACCATCGGCAAAATGGCGATACGAGCGACATGTATGCCTACGGCTGTCAGATTGAATATCCCCTGGAGTACCCCGTCTATATCGGAGAGCCGAGTTGTTTTCTTCTCGATATGGAATACTGCCGTACCCCGCTCAAGCCAGAGGCGAGAATTCTGTACGGCGTGCGGGCATATCTCGACGGCAATCTGGGTCTTGACTCACTAATTGCGCTATCAAGTCTTTGCGAGCTGCAGGCGCTGGTCAAGAAAAAAGCCGAACGGTTTGAAGGGGAAGACGGCGGGCTCAAGACCCGCTATCCGGAGCTGTTCGATGATGCGATAACCCCGCCGGAGCGATTCGAAACAAAGAGGAGCTAACCATGGACATCTTGGATTTTGTGGACTCCCGGGACATTCGGGAGCATCTCCGCCGCATCAATTTTCAACCCAACACCATTGAGGCCGCCTATCTGGTTTGGTTTTCGAAGACCGCCACGCTCGATCAGAAATGCGAAGCTTGGCAGGAGATCGCCCGAACCATGCCCAATTGTTCGCTGGAGGCAACCCATGCCGGTCTTGGAAGGCCGGCCATCCCCGATTTCCATGCTTTTTTGCGCTGGACAATCGATTACAACAAGCGGTGCGTCGATGCGTTTGCGAGTGGGACGGACTACGTTTATCAGTATGAAGAGGAGATTGTGCCCGACGGGCAACTTTGTGGGGCCTTCGGCGCGCCATTCAGCTGTTATGAGAAATGTGCCGAGACGTTGCGCGGTGATGATGAACTGGCGAGCCGTCCAGAGGCACGCGTACGCATCTCCCGGTGCCCGCTCGATGCCGACGAAGAACATCGCCGGGAAGATTGGCTCCTAGTGAACGGCAAAGGTGAGGCCCTTTCCGTTTATTGCCCTTCAGCCGGCCCCATTGAGAACGATTGGGGGATCGCGTTCGAGTTCATCTGGGTCGATATCCCCACGCCGTTCCACACCGGCGATATCGTCTGGACGCCGCAAGGCAGTGCCCGTGAGCCGTTCACGCTGTTCGATCTGCCCACGTGGGACCGGACAAAGCTCGAGGCAGAGCTTCGGCAGGCAGACCGTTCTGACGAATGGCTTGATCATGCGCAGCAGCGCCTCGAGCACTATCGCCATGCAGGGGATATCAGCAACATGCGTGCCACTGGCTGCTCGATTACCTACAACGAGACGTTTCCCCTCTACATCGGCGAGCCAGACCCGCTTTACCTGAATCTTGAGTACTATCGCAAACCACTCGAAGACGAGCAGCGAATTTTATTCGCCGCCCAGGCCTACCTGCGCGGCGACCTGTATGTCGACTCACTCATCGCGTTTATCGACACCATAAGGATGGAGTCCAAGGCAAAGCGCAACCTGGAAGAGCTGCGTCTGGATCAGGCGCCGCTCAAGGAGAAGTACCCGCAGCTATTTGAATAAAGGTCGTCATGCCCGAATCCACAAGAAGTCGCACCAACAACTCGGAGACTATCGTGCACGAAGAAATAATCAACTTGATCGACTCTCCGGAGCTGCGAGAGCATTTGCTGCATAATCCGCAGCTCCTGAGCGGCGACCATTACATGCAGATTGTCGGTGGAGCACCGGTTGAAATTACCCGCAAACGAGAGCTACTCGGCAGACTGGTTGCTGGCGGGTGTAACTCGTCAGACGACACCCCTTACTGGCACTATCGGCAGATTTGCTTCGACTACATCGATGACTGCATGAACGCGCTAAAGGCCGTCGACGGGAACAGGAAGGTACTGCTTATTAGCGAAATTAGCTTTGTCGACAACAAAGTGGGATCTGCCATCACGCATGGCCCCTTTCCCGTGGCATCGTGGCAGGCCGCCCTTGCGGCAATGAAGGCATACGCAGACAAGTGGAGCGAAATGACAGACTTATCGTCCTCATACTGGATGATCGAGCTGTTCAACCTTGCCAACGACCCGAGCTGTTCATATCCATACGACGGCTTTCTACAGCCAGACTACACTTACTACGCAAACGCCTCCGGCGAAATTCAATACATCTGCAGGGAAGAAGAGGGCGAATGCGGCGAGGTGCTCGACTGCATTGTGGGTGGAATCTTTGGCCCGTGGTTCAAGGGGGCATATGTCGACCTGCCCACGCCGTACAAAAAGGGCGACATTCTCGAGATTGACTGCAGGCCATGGGCGCCGGGACCTTGCTATTGCCTGGTAGCAAACTCGAAATTGGACTGTCTGTATTCCGATGGCGATGGGCAGATCAGATGTGGCTCTATCCCCTACGGCAGCTGCTTTGCCGGATGGGCGTATACGAACTTGATGCTGTCGCCCGTGTTTAGAGCGAAGAAAGTAACGCAGCCCTTGCCAGAAGAATACGCAGCCTTGCAAACGATCGGGTCTGACCGGATAGATGACTTGCTAGAAGCGTGCGCCGACAACAAAGAGGAAGAGCCTATTTGGCTGGATATATATCGGCATCGAGTTCAATAACGTCTGTTGTGAGCGCAACTCCAAAGACAGCAGGTGCTCCATAGTTTTAGAGAAAAAAGCTGCGCCGAAAAAGGCGCAGCTCTGAGAAACTGCCTGGGGCCGTTCGAACTTATAGCTACATATTACAAGGCAGCTTTTTCCAATTCTTTAACAGTCCCTTTGCCTTTTCCTTTCGCCATTGATTTTTAAAGAAATACCAGACAAAGCGATCGAAACTGCAGTAATCCAACTTCTCGTATTGATCATCATTCAACTGATGATCAATTACATTGCCTTGACTGTTTGGGCAAAGCCTCCATGCGTCTCTCCATCTATTGATGCCATCGAGAGTCGCATCATACAGATTTCGATAGTTCTCATATCCATAGCCTTCGCCTTTTTCGGAAGCATCTTGAGCCGATAGCTTCTTCCATGCGTCAATTTGCTCATATACTTTCTTATATCGTTCATTAAAAGTTGTGTGCTCCGGTTTGAACCCACAAATTCTGCCAAGGGTATCTGCTTCTATATATTCGCACGCGTAATAAGGAAGAAAATCGTGGACAACCGAATCGTAAATACAGTATTTACCAGCTCCGCCACTTATTCCTCTGCATGCATGATGGCAGAATTTGGTCGCAAAGGAATAATTGTTTTTAGCGACCTCTTTTTTCCCTAGCTTAGAAGCCGCTGCCTGTAGAGACTCCCGTCCCAATGCATCGTTGACCGCGACCTCAGCGGCGTGAGCAATCTTATAAACTAAATCTGATTGGCCTGCAAGAAGTGCCTCGCGAAACGCGTTGTCATTGCCATGGGAATCATCGCCAGAGGCAATCATCTCCATTATTGCCACCGCGGTAAGAAGAGACCCCCCAGTCAGAATCTTCTCGTTCTCGGCATTCTTCTTGCCACCGCCATTTTTCTTGCCAACTTTTTTTGCTTCAGCTTTTACCTCCTCTATTGTTTTTCCATCGACACGCATCCCCGCTGAAATACCAAGCAACTTAATAAGTTCAGCCTGAGTCGGTTTTCCAGCTGAATCGTTTTTGTCGCTGTTGGACAGTGTCGGCAAACTGGTCGAATTATCTCTGTTGACGCGATAAACCGCACGTCTTATGTTCGTTTGCCGGGTACTCCATGAACCTGCATCAAACATTCCCTTAAAGATGCTGGCCATCTCTTTTCCGTAATCACTTTCTATTACCCCGGCATATGACACATCGTTGTTGATCAGCAAATTCAGCAACGCAATGTTCTTGTCCGTGAAAACTGGAAGGCCATTTAAATCAACATCAAACATTTGGTGCTGGAAAATCAGAGAAAGCCCGGCGGATTGAACAGGACGCCCTTTAACATCCATCAGTTTTTCCTTATCAATTTTGACGTTTTCCCAGCTCATTACATTTCTCCTTCTGATATCCAATCGTCCCAACTGTTACCTCAGAACAATGCTAGTATGCCAAGTCTCATTAACGACCATTCCTTACGCTAATGGTCGAATTTCACAACGCAGTGGTCTTTCTATAAAAAGAACGGTTCTAGAAGAGAGACCTCCTCACTAAGACCGCCATGTCTCAAGCTATAGGACGGACGCTATCCTTAGAAAACTGAGACGGCATCGTGGCCATGGCTTTCCTCTTACGAACGCTGACGATGATTTACCATCGAATCAAAATCCGAGGCGGGCATAAAGAAAATGCGGGGGCATCTGGCTGTTCAGCAGACGCCCTTCGCTAAATAGTCAGCCCGCAGCGCAGGCGCACCACGGACTGAGCTGTCGTTATTGGTTGCGGCTTTAGCCGAAAACTCGCGCGGAAGATGGCTCCATGCCATCGGAGCTCATGCGGACCAGGACGTCTGCATTGCAGTGGGTCTCGGCAAAAGCCGCATCGTTGCCGCCCTCTGCCGCAAAGCAGCCTGCCAGGATGGCGGATGTTGGGCTGAGCATGTTGCGCAGGTCGCGCAGGGCTGCATTCACGGGGCGGTTATCGTCGAGCATTTCGAGTCCGTCGATTACGACTACGACGTCCTTTAGTACTGCCCTGTTCCACGTTTGATCGCCGAGCAACCAGCTCGTTAAAAGGTCCATGGTCATGTTGTCCTCAACAAAAATGCCTAGGTTGCGCTGCTTGAGGCGCATCGTTGCGCGAATCGCCTCGACCTGTCGTTCCTCAGGATCCTCTGACACCTTGTCATCCATCTCGGCGCGAATAAGCCGGGCGATCGCGTCCTCTTCACACTCCCGAATCGGCATGTAGAGCACGGCGCATTGCTCAATCAGACGCAAAGCCGCATACACCAGCACGTTCGAGACATCTTCATGCTCGCCGCCAATCACGCTGAGCTTGCCCAACCCAACGCCGCCACCTAGGGCATCATCGACCGACATACCGGTTTTCAACACACAAGGAGTTTCAAAAAGCGACGTCTCCATACGGCGATCGAGCCCAGAAACCAGTCGATTGCGAAACCCGCTGAGGTCAAAAACCTCGTCATCACGCTCTTTGCGATTCCCACTACGCTGATTCGCGGGCGTCGGCGGCATCACGCCTGATGGGCCCAGCATCTCGCCCATGCTCACAGAGTGTCCAATTCGGTCGTCCCTGGAGTCCATCTTTAACGTCATCGCAACCCTCCTAACGCCTACCGCGCTTACCAGTAGCCTTAAAATTCCAGATCGGCTTGAGTCGGTGAATAACATCAACCGTCGGGTCCATGAGTCTCAGTACATCATCCGCAGGCTTATACGCTTCGGGCGACTCATCGAGCGTCGTCTCGCATGCGCTCGGACAGTAGATGCCGGCATCGCGCATCTCGTTAACGAACGACCTGGTGTCGAGCGTTTGGAACGCTTTGGCGCGGCTCATCGCGCGACCCGTCCCGTGCGGCGCCGAACAGTTCCAGTCCTCGTTTCCCTTGCCGCGTGCAATAACGGCACCGTCGCGCATGTTGAACGGAATCAGCACCATCTCGCCCGCATGAGCGCTAATGGCGCCCTTGCGAATCATGCCGCCTTCCGAGATGTAGTTGTGCATGGTGGTAAAGCCGTCTCCGTCGAGCCGAATTCCCGTACGCTCAATAATCTGTGCGACAATCGCCTTGCGGTTCTGATTCGAGAAGCGTTGGCAGTTATGCATATCGACGAGATACTCGGCAGAAAGATCTCCCACGAGATACTTAAGCTCGTCGGGGATATCTGCCGTGCACGTCTTCTGCGCCAGCGCCTGATGATGCTCCGCCGTCTGCTTGCCCATGTTGCGCGAGCCGGTGTGCACGACCAGATATTGGCACCCATCCTCGTCCTCGTCGAGTTCAATGAAGTGATTGCCGCCGCCCAGCGTGCCCATGGAGCGCTCAACCTTGCGCTTGTCCTGAAGCCAATCGCGCGACTCCATGTCAAAGTCCGCGAGTACGCAGGCAGGATCGCGATGAAGGCTAAAGCCCGTGGGCACCGCGCGCTTCACATCGCGATTGAACTGAATGAGGTCGTCGCGCGCGATGGTTTCCGCAAGCGGCACGCAGTACATCCCGCATCCGATGTCGACCCCAACCAGGTTGGGAATCACCTTGTCGCCCAAGTTTGCCGTAAAGCCAATCACGCAGCCCTTGCCCTTATGGGCATCGGGCATGATGCGGATCTTGGCGCCTTCAAACGCCGGGCAGCTGGAAATCTCCTCGATCTGCTCCTTGGTTGAATCCTCAAGATTCTCGGCAAAGACTTTGATGTCTGCCATCGCATTTCTCCTGTTCTGATTCTTGTAAACCGGAATCGGCCCCAAGCCAATAGAGCGCATGTCACACCTGCCAGCCAAACCGCCGATTTCCGTTTAACCACCTTTCGCCCTATTCGAGCTCTTATTGCTGCGAATACTACGGTCGCGCGGACTACAATGAGTCCCAATAACGGGTCTTGTTTTGTATCTCCGGTTGGTACCCTGCCGGCGAAAGGAGACAACGTGGCGAACAGACCAAATCAAAAGCTCAGGCTTCTGTTCCTGCTTAAAACCTTGATGGAAAAGACCGACAGCACGCACGGACTCACAACGCAGCAGATCATCGAGAAGCTCGCCTATCACGACCTCGAAGCCGAACGCAAGGCCATCTATCGCGACCTGCAAACGCTTCGCGACTTTGGGCTCAACATCGACCAGCGCGGTGGCAGGGAATGGGCCCTGGTCTCACGCCCGCTCGACCTGCAAGAGCTCATCATGCTTGTTGACGCCGTGCAGAGTTCGCCGTTTTTGACCGATGAGTTGACCGACCACCTCATCGGCAAGCTGCAGAGCCTCGCCAGCCTGGGCGAACGCGAACTGATGCACAAGCGTGTCGACGTGCCTTCGCGCGTGAAGATGCAAAACTCTGATGCCCTGCTCAACATCGACTTGATTCAGCAGGCTATGCGCGAAAAACGCAAGATTCGGTTTCGTTACTTCCACTACGACGCCGCCAAGCAAAAGGCCCTTAATCATGACGGAAAGGTCTACGAGCTCACACCCGTGCGCCTTATCTACTCCGACGAACTCTATTACATGATTGGATTTAGAGATAAATGGGCTAATGCCGGCTCGGGTCATCAGCCGTTCACGCCCTACCGCGTCGACCGCATGCTCGATGTTGCGGTGTCCGAGGAGCCCGCAACCAAGGATCCGCGTATCGCGGGCTATGTGCTCGAAGATCACGTTTCGCCGTCGTTTGGCGTTTACGCGGCCGACAAGACCACCGTCGTGCTGGAGCTCGACGACCGCGCGATGAACCCGCTCATCGACAAGTTCGGGCTCGACGCCGTTGTGTTTGAGAACCAGGATGGGCGCCTGTTAGCTACCGTCAAAGCCCCGCTGTCTCCGCAGTTCTTTGGCTGGCTGCTGCAACTCAGCACCTTCATTAAGATCGTTCAACCTCAAAGTGCCATCGATACGTATCTTGACTATCTCGATAGCACGCGTGCGCTCTACCAGGAAGACAGGTAATACTGCCATGAACATGACCCCCAACTTTAACGTATCGTTCGAGCGCCTGAATCCCGAACAGCGCGAGGCCGTCGAATGCCTAGATGGTCCGTTGCTCGTCATTGCCGGCCCCGGCACCGGCAAGACGCAGCTGCTGAGCCTGCGCGCGGCGAACATCTTGGCCAAACGCGATGCCGCCCCGCGCAACATCCTCTGCCTCACCTATACCGAGGCGGGCGCGGAAGCCATGCGCAAACGTCTGATTGAGCTCATTGGACGCGACGCCTACGGCATCGAAGTCAGCACGTTTCACGGATTTGCAAGCAGCATCAGGTCGCGCTATCCCGAGTACTTCATGCGTCCTTCGACCGACACGCTTGTTACCAGCCTGCACCAGCAAGAGATTTTTGATTGGCTGCTCAAATCGCTGCCTTTTGGTTCTCCGTTAGGTGGAGGGTCACCTGATATGCCCGCGCAAAACATCGGTAAGATGATCGGCTTTGTCTCCAAAATCAAACGCAGTGGCCTGGATTACGACACGCTGAGCGCCATCGCACAGCAGAATATCGACGCCGCCACCTGGCTCACTGAGCATTCCAGGCTGCTTATGCTCGTCTGCGAAAGGGCAAGCACAGCGTTGGCTGAACGCTTTGAGGAAGAGATCGAGCGTGTCTGCGCCATGGCACCCACATCGCTCACTCGCCCAATTGACTGTCCCGCCGGCACGTACGTGCCGTACATTCTTGAGTTGCGCGACACCGTTCGCCGCACCGAGCTCATCGATGAGAAGGGCAAATCCTCGGGATACACCAAGGTGCGCGATGCCTTCTTTGGAGGCAGCAACTCTCAGGGGCGCACGTTTAAGATTGCGGAGCAGAGCGAGCGACTCAAGACCGCTTGCGACGTCGCGCGTCGCTACCAGAGCGAGCTCGACCAACACCATCTCTACGATTACGACGACATGATCGGCGACTTCGTTAACGCCGTCGAGCACAACGACGCGTTGCGCCAAGTGCTCCAGGACACCTATACCTATATCCAAGTTGACGAGTTCCAGGACACCAATGGTGCCCAGATGCGCATCATCGAGCTGCTCTGCGACGGCGTTGATGCGCCCAATATCATGGCCGTTGGCGATGACGATCAAGCCATCATGCGTTTTCAGGGCGCCACGATCGAATGCGCCAACCAGTTTGCGGCCGAGTTCTCGCCCCGGAGCATCGTGCTCAAGACCAACTACCGCTCCACGCCCGCCATCGTTGAGCTTGGTCAAGCTATCGCACGGCAAATTGAATATCGCCTCGACGCCAGCTCGAATAAGTCAATCGAAGCCTTTAAGCCTCAAGGCGATCAGGTCAGCTTTAGCGAGAACGTCTACACCGGCAAAGCCGAGGAATACGCCGCCGTTGCCGCGAGCATTAGGCAGAGGATTGATGCTGGCTACCTCGATGACTGCGAAGATCCCAACGAAGGAATTGCAGTCATCTCTGCCAAACACGCCGCATTGCGTTCGCTGATCCCCTTCCTCGTTAAGGAGAACGTGCCGTTTTCCTATCGTGAACGGCAAAATCTCTTTGCTTCCGAGCGCATGCAGACGACACTGGCGCTGCTGCGCTGCGTTACCGCGCTCGCTCGCGGGCAGCAGGAGCTCGCCAGCAGCTATCTTCCGCAGATTGTCTGTGCCGCCGAGCTGGGCGGCGACCATCCATCGTCCGTGACGTTTGCGCTCAGCGCCAAGCGCGAGCATCGCGGCGACTGGATGGCCGCCATGTGCGAGAGCAATAGCGCCCGCGTCAAAGAACTGCACGACGACCTTATGCAGTGGGCAGCCGAAGCCGGCGCCTCCCCGGTCAGAGCGCTGCTCTTTAAGATTGTCGAACGCAGCCTTGGCTATTATCAGGATTGCAAGGAACAAAATCCGCTGGGCGCAGCCGAATTCAATGCCGGCATCCGCGCCCTGCTCACCTTTGCCGAAGGTGAGATGGGAGACGCGCGCCGTATGGGACGTGCGCTTCGCCTGCCCGATATTGTCGACAAGCTCGATGCCGCTCAAAAGTTTGGCGTGAGTATCGACGCATCGATCGACCTTGGCACGCCGGGAGCTGTTCGCCTCACCAGCGCCCATAGCTCTAAGGGCCTGGAATTCGACTGCGTCTACCTGCTCGATGCCGACGACTCCACTTGGCACAAAGGCGCTGGCGGCATGAGCTTGTACCCGTCCAACCTGCTTATTCGCGATGAAAAGGATGATGACGACGCGCGCCGCCTGTTGTTTGTCGCCATCACGCGCGCTAAACGACACCTCGAGCTGTACCGTGCCGGCGGGTCGGCACTGCAGGAGCTCACGGGGCTTATCGACTCTTGCGAAGTTTCTGCTGAGGCAGACCAGCTCAGCGTTGCAATCGAAACCGAGTGGCGCGACAACTACGTGTTTGATACGCCCGAGCTCCGCGCGCTTCTGGAACCTCATATCGACGTGAAGTTTCTTTCTGCCACAGCGCTCAACAACTTTGTGACGTACGAGCCTGGATGCGCAAATAGTCTGCACTTCCCTGAGAAGCAGATTGTGCGCCTGCCCACGGCGCCCACGATCCAAACCGAATTCGGCACCATCGTTCACGCGATGTTCGAGGAGATCGTTAATAGAATGGCAGCCGATGGCGAGGCGGCGATTGAGACAATTGAGGCCGAGTATCGCCAGCAGATTTCGTGGCTCGATTATGCCCCCGAGGACGTCCATCGCTATTCGGAGCGCTTCGAACGCATTTGTCGTGCATTCGTCCCCTGGCTTGTCGAGCATGTGCATGGCTATCGCTGCGTCACAGAGGCGAATATGCAGTGCCTGACCACCGAAGGAACTCCGCTCTTTGGTTTTCTCGACCTGCTCCTCGTTGACGATGCAGCTAAAACGGTAAAGATCGTTGACTACAAGACTGGCTTTGGCAAAGAAGTCCCTACAGGCTACCATCGTCAGCTCAAGTTCTACAAACTGCTGGTCGAAGCATCGCCCGAGTTTTATGGCTACACCGTCACTTCCATGGGCGACTACTATGTAGAACCCGACAAGACAACGGGCGAGCTCCGCCCGCCGTTCGCGACAACCGCCAACGCCGACGACATTGCCGAGCTCGAACAACTCATCGATGCCGTATGGTCGCGCATTGAACACGGCGCTTGGGATACCAGCGCTTTTGAGCAAAGCGATGCCTATGAGCTGGCCATCGAGGAGCAGAAGGGCTGCCGCAAAAAAGCCGACAAGGCCGAGCTCATGCAACGCGCCTACGAGCATTGGCTAGTCGAGAACCCCGGAATGTGACAAAGTGACAGTCCCTTTGTCACATTATTCGATGATGGTGCGGGAGTTTTGCTTACGCATGGTGGCGAGCATGTGTTTGGGGACGGCGTGGACCATGCAGCTGCCGATAGTCGCGCTCGCGGCGGCCTTGGCCGCGTCACTGCCGTTTTTGGTCGCGTAGCTGTGGCGGAAACGCTTGAGCATGGCGATGTCGTTGCCGCCGTCGCCGTAAACCGCGACCTCGTCCTCGGCAATGCCGTAGTAGCCCGCCAGCCAGGCCACACTCTCACCCTTGTTGCACGCCACGTCCGTGATCTCAAACATCACCGGATCGAACGGCGCGTTGACCACGCGGTCCGAGCGCTCGGCCAAATACGCCTTAAGGTCGCGCTCCAGCTCGGGCGAGGTCACGCGACAATTGATCTTGCATACGTCATGGCGCAGGATGTCACCGATCGACTGGTCGAAATACTGCTCCTCGTGATACCCGCCACGTGCACGCATGCCGCGCATCACGATGCGCTTGATAGGACTGTCCTTTTTAAAGCCCGCCTGGTGCATCTCGAACGATCCGCTCGAGAACATGCCATCGGGCGTGGAGCAGTCAAAACAGATGTCCGGGAACGCCTTGAGCAGCTCCTCGGTAATCTGCGGGTCGATGGTCCAGGTCTTGAGCACCTCGCCATGGCTGTTGCGCACGATGGATCCGTTGGAGCAGCAGGCGTCGAGTGCCAGACCTGTAAAGCCATGCTCGCCAATCGGCAGCGTCGAGCGCCCGGTTGCGGGAACCACATGCAGGCCAGCCTCGGTCAGCTCGCGAATGGCACGGCGAATGGTCCCGTCTGCCTCGTGCAGGGCGTTCAGCAGCGTTCCGTCTAAGTCGCTCGCAAACATCTTGATCATGGGCATGCCTCTCCTTCGTCTGCACGATATTGTAGACGAGAACGGGCGCGCCCCAAGAGAGGCACACCCGTCAGGCGGTCGATTCTACACCGCGGCGGGGCCGTGTTCGCCGGTGCGGATGCGGATAATTTCCTCGACCGGCTCAACCCAAATCTTGCCGTCTCCAACGGCACCGGTGCGAGCGGCGTTGCAGATAATCTCGACAATTCCGTCGACATGTTCATCGGCGCAGATGAGGGTGAACTGCACCTTAGGGATCGTGTTGACAAGCAACTCATTGCCGCGCACGTATTCCTTCCAGCCATGTTGCGCACCGCAGCCCTGCACCTGGTTGATGGTCATGCCACGAACATCGGCAGCAAACAGCGCGTCTTTAAGAACCTCAAGCTTTTCCTGACGCACGATAGCCGTGATCTTTTTCATAGTGAATTCCTCTCAATAAAAGAAATGAATTGCCATTCAACGACGCGGGTTTTCGAGGTGCCCGAGATTGCCCCGAAAGAGGAGCGCCGCGTACTTCGGTACGCAAGCGACGGTTTGAGGGGTAAGGTCGGGTGCCTGGGAAAGCCGTGCTGCTAATCGAGCCCGGAGAACGAGGGATACGCGCTCTCGCCGTGCTGACTCGCATCCAGGCCCAGCGCCTCGTCTGCCTCGTCCACGCGCAGGCTGCCGCGGAACAGCGCCTTGACCACCGCAGCGATCACCAAGTCGAGCACCAGTACAAGAGCGACCGTCACCACAATGCCCAAAATCTGCGAGATGAGCAGCGACACGTCGCCCGTGTAGAACAGGCCGCCCTTACCGGTCCACGAGAGCTCCGGCACGCAGAACAGGCCCGTGAGCACGCCGCCCAAGATGCCGCCGATGCCGTGGCAGCCAAACGCGTCGAGCGCATCGTCGTAGCCAAACTTGGTCTTAAGATGGCTAATGGCCAGGTAGCAGACAGGTGATACGATCAGGCCCATGACCAGCGCCGCCCACGGCTCGACAAAGCCCGCACCCGGCGTGACCACCACAAGGCCCGCAACCAGACCGGTGCTGGCACCCACCAGCGTGGGGCGACCGGTATGCACGCGCTCGACGACAAGCCACGAGACCATGCCCGCCGCGCTGGCCGTCACGGTGTTGAGGATGGCGAGCGCCGCCACGGCGTCGGCCTTAAACTCGCTGCCGCCGTTAAAGCCAAACCAGCCAAACCAAAGCAGGCCGGCGCCCAGCGCCACAAACGGCACGTTATGTGGGCGGTAGCTCACCATGCCAAAGCCGCGACGACGGCCGAGCATTAAGCAGAGAATCAGGCCCGTCAGACCGGACGAGATGTGCACCACGTCGCCGCCCGCAAAGTCGAGCGCGCCGATGATGTCGCCGATAAAGGAACCCTCACCGCCCCAGACCATGTGAGCGAGCGGCGCATAGACCACGAGCAGCCAAATGCCCAGGAAGGCCGTCATGGCACCAAACTTAATGCGGCCGGCCAGGCTGCCCGTGACGATAGCAGCCGTGATCATGGCAAACGCCATTTGGAAGGCGATGTTGATGATTTGAGGGTAGACGGCACCGTCCGCAGCATTGCCCTCGGCCGCCTGCAGCACCTGGTTGAGCACCGGCAGGCACAGCAGCTGGTCAAGGCCTCCAATAAACGGGCTCGAGCCGTCGCCACCGTAGGCCAGCGACCAGCCGGCGACAATCCACAGCACACCGACCAGACCAATGGTGCCAAAGCACATAAGCATGGTGTTGATGACATTTTTGCGCCTGGACAGGCCGCCATAGAAAAACGCCAGACCCGGTGTCATTAAAAACACGAGCATGGTGCAGATGAGCATAAACGTTGTCGATCCCGTATCGTACATTCGCTCCCCCTTGGTCACATGAACGTTGTCGGCGCCCATAATGCGGCCGAGGGGCAACTGGTGTAGACCAGATACGGCGTTGTTAAACGCTGCGTTGTCGAATGGAAACGGTGCCGCAATCTTGGAAACGGCGCGGCAACGGACGCGAAACGAACGGGAAATACGCGAGCAAGGGAGCCGTGTGCGCGCCCATCCCGGCTAGCGCCGAAACAGCTCGTGGGCGCGGTCGCGGAGATTAGTTGCTCGAATGACGCCCTCGTAGCGATTGATGCGCAAGCGCGGGAAAGCATTGAAGAAGCGCAGGTCGCGACGGCTGAGCGACACACTCGGCACCGGACGGCTCATGCGCTTACCGGCAAGGCGACGACTGAGCGACGGACGCGGCATGCTCGGCGCAGCATCGGCCACGCGGCGGGCGGCAAGCGCCAGGCCGCGAGCACCATCCGAGATAAACGTCGGCATCGAAGCCTTCTCACGAAGGGCATCGAGCGCCGCGTCGCCCAGCTCGGCCAGCCACGCGTTAACGGCGCGGCTACGGATATGCGTCTGCGCTACCGAGTCAATCGTCGAATCGGGAATACGTTCGAGCATGGAGTCCGAGGCATCGGCAAGCGACTCATTGATGCGGTCGGCAAGGTCGGCGCGCACACGCTCCAGCTGATCGGACAGGCGACGCCAACTGGCCAAAGAGAACACCGCGTCGACCATCATCGCAACCGCGACGATAAAGGCGGACAGCCGCACAATCAGCACCGGCAGATGGCCAAGCAGTCCCAGCAATGCCGGCTCCACTAAACGACAAATGCACAACGCGCCCAGGCCAAACGCGCAGGCCCAGTACAGGCAGATACGTCCGTGCAAGTTAAACGGCAGGTGCGAGTAGTCCCAAAAGCGTGCGCCTGTTGTCTTTTCCAATAGAAGGCCCACACTGTACTCGATTACGCTGCACACAAGCGCCGCGGCGACAAATTGGCTCGAGGCATCCGGAATCCCGCGCAGCAAAAGCCAGCAGGCTATGCCGCCCACACCATAGATAGGGCAACACGGCCCCAGCAAGAATCCGCTGTTGGCAAAGCGTCCTTGGTTGAGCATGGCGCAGACTGTCGACTCCCATGCCCAACCGCAAAACCCGTAAAAGGCAAACGAGAGCACCAGTGCCGAGAGCGGACAGGCGGCAAGCGTCGCGCCGTCAAATGCCATGTCGATCGCGGTCCCCACCGTCTACCCTCTCCTCTTTTCGCTCGATTCTTCACTCACGCCATCGTCTGCCTCGTCCTTGCGCGGCAGACGGCCGGCGACCGTCTCGCGCAGAGCACACCATTTATCCGCCAGGCACACAATCCATGCCTCACGACACGTCGGCGGCACCGGCACCAGCGGAAACATATGCCGCACGATAATATTCCGCTCGCGCGACGTCAGCTCAAAATCTTCCTCCGCACGCGCCAGGGCAAAAAACGGATGCCGAAAGCCATGCAGCCGATGGCTTGGGTCGGGATCGTGCCAATCGTAGAGAAAGTAATCGTGCAGCAGGGCCCCGCGCAACAACGAGTCGCGGTCGACGGAGATACCGACACGGCCCAGGCGCTCGGCAAAGGACAGGCTCGCCCGCGCCACCGAGGTCACATGCGTATACACTGTCACATCGCCATGCTGGATAAACTCGCGCGTCAGGTCCAAGCGGCCCGCCTGGGCGAGCTGACGGGCGGCATAGTCGACCTCGTGCGCGATTTTCTCGGCACGAACGACATCGGACATGCTGCCTCCTTCCAGCGACTCACGGCGGCAAGCCACGGCCTGCACGCATTGAATAAATCATCATCGAATCTACCAGTATGGCATCGGACAAAACGTTTTGCCCCACCAGTTGGCGAATTACCGCGCCGCCGTCACATATCAAACGCCAAAATGTGCGAGACTGTTTTGTGCAATTGTGCCGGCCGAGGGAGCGCCGGCGCTCGATTCGCATGGAGTAACCCACAACGATGCTGCTTACGCAAACGACAACGCCCGAGGACGTCAAGGCTCTCGACCGCGCCGAGCTTCCGCTGCTCTGCGGCGAGATCCGCCAGGCAATCCTCGAAAGCTCCGCCGTCGTCGGTGGGCACGTTGCCCCCAACCTGGGCGTCGTTGAGCTTACGGTTGCGCTTCATCGCGTGTTTAACTCCCCAATCGACAAGATTGTCTTTGACGTTTCGCACCAGACCTACGCCCACAAGGCGCTGACTGGGCGCGCGTACACCTATATCGATCCGGAGCGTTATGGTGAGGCTTCTGGCTTTGCCAATCCCGACGAGTCCGAGCACGACCTGTTTGCCATGGGCCATACCTCCACGTCGGTGAGCCTGGGCTGCGGCCTTGCCCACGCGCGCGACCTAGCGGGCGACGCGTACAACGTCATTACCGTTATTGGCGACGGTTCGCTTTCGGGCGGCCTGGCGTTTGAGGGCTTTAACAACGCCGCCGAGCTCGACAGCAACTTGATCATCATCGTCAACGATAACGACCAGTCCATCGCCGAAAACCATGGCGGCCTGTATCGCAATCTGGCCGAACTGCGCGCCAGCAACGGCGCCTGTGAGCGCAACGTTTTCCGCGCGATGGGGCTCGACTACCGCTATCTGGACACCGGTAACGATGTGTTAGCCCTCGTCGACGCGCTGCAGGAACTACGCAATATCGATCATCCCATCGTGCTGCACGTCTCCACCGCCAAGGGCAAGGGCTTTGAGCCGGCCCAGAGCGACCCCGAGCGCTGGCACCATGTGGGTCCGTTTGACATGGCAACCGGGCGCAAGCTCTGCCCGGGCCATCCGAGCGAGCCTGCGCCGCGCACCTATGCCGACATTACGGGCGAGGCACTCAGCGCCGCCATCGAGCGCGATCCGCAGGTCGTGGGCATCACGGCCGCCACGCCCTACATCATGGGCTTTACACCCGAGCTTCGCGCCGCGGCCGGCAAACAGTTCGTCGATGTGGGCATTGCCGAGGAGCACGCCGTGACCTTTGCCACCGCGCTTGCGCGCTCGGACGCCAAGCCAGTCTTTGGTGTGTACGGCACGTTTTTGCAGCGCGCCTACGACGAGCTGTGGCACGACCTGTGCCTCAACGACACCCCCGCAACCATCCTGGTGTTTGGCGCGTCGATCTTTGGCACCACATCCGAGACGCACCTCTCGTTCTTTGATATATCCATGCTGGGCGGACTTCCCAACATGCGCTATCTGGCACCGGCCTGCATGGAGGAATACCTGTCCATGCTGAGCTGGTCGCTCGACCACCGCGAGCATCCCGTGGCGATCCGCGTTCCGGGCATTGGCCTGGTTAGCCGCCCCGATTTGGCGCCCGCCGAGGACACCGACTACAGCGCCGTTCGCTACGACGTGGTGCGTCAGGGCCGCGACGTTGCCGTGCTCGCGCTTGGCGATTTCTTTGAGCTGGGCGAGCGCGTGACAAACCGCTTGGCTGCCGAATACGGCATAGAGGCCACGCTCGTCAACCCGCGCTTTGCAACCGAGCTTGACCGCGAGTCTCTCGATGGCCTTGCCGCCGAACATCGCGTTGTCGTCACCCTCGAGGACGGCATCTTGGACGGTGGCTGGGGCGAGCGCGTCGCGTGCTACTTGTCCTGCACGCCCGTGCGCACGCGCACCTTTGGCATCGCCAAGGGCTTTCCCGACCGCTACGACCCCAACGAGTTGCTTGCTCAGAACGGCATGACGGTCGAGAACATGGCCGCCGAAGCAGTACGCCTGCTGAACGAGTAGAAAAACCTCCGCAAGGGAAGCACCCCTGAGGAGGTTTTTGTTTTCCCAACTCAATTGTCTCGATCTGTAACACCTAGAGGACAAATCCTCGCCCAATTGTTACAGATCTAGACAAACCGTCTTTGCCCCTGTTGTTTGTCTCAATCTGTAACAGATAGAGACCTTTTGTCCATCCAGATGTTACAGATCGATACACTCAAATCCCCCTAAAGAGAAAATCTCAATCTGTAACAGTTACTCGGCAAAAATGGCTGCAGATGTTACAGATTGAGACAAAACAGCGAGGCAGGCCGCCATATGTCGCGTTGCCGCCATTATAGCGACCGCCGCGAGCGACCATGCTGTCCGCAAAACGCTATCTCAGCTGTAATAATCGACGTTTGCCCAGATAAAACCTGCCAAAATAAACCTGTCCCTTTTTGGTAGGTAGAATTACCCATAAGGTAAGTATGTTTCTGAGTTATTTCGTGTTGACCCATTTGAGCGCGATAGGGTATAACTCTATTCAACCGCTAGGGATTTTATTGAGAAAGGTGTTCTACCATGAGCAAGAACCTCTCCCAGCAGGTCGTTCTCGACCGTCGCGGCTTCATCGCCGCCACCTTTGCAACCGTCGCCGGCCTTGGTCTTGCCGGCTGCTCCGACACCAGCGCCGAGGCCGACAAGGGTTCCGCCGCCGGCTCCTCCAAGAGCCCCGAGGACACCGAGGCTTCCACCACGCTCGATGCCAAGGCATTCGACAAGCTCGTCGACAACGGCCCCAAGGCCGATGATGACGCCATCGCCGCCAGCACCTGGGCCACGGCCGTCAAGGACGCCGGCGTCTTTAAGATCGGTGGCGTTCAGACCTCCACGCTCTTCTCCCTCCTCAACGAGAAGGACGGCAAGACCCGTGGCTTCGACGCCGGCATCGCGCAGCTCCTGTCCAACTACATTCTGGGCGAGAACAAGGTCGAAATCACCCAGGTGACCTCGGACACGCGTGAGTCCGTCCTGCAGAACGGCCAGGTCGACGCCGTCTTTGCCACCTACACTATTACCGATGAGCGCAAGAAGCTTGTCTCCTTTGCCGGTCCCTACTACTACACCCAGCAGGCTATCCTGGTGCTCGCCGACAACGACGACATCAAGAGCGTCGACGACCTGGCCGACAAGAACGTCGCCGTCCAGTCCGGCTCCAACGGCCCCGCCATCCTGGAGGAGTTCGCCCCCAAGGCCAGCCAGCAGGAGTTCAAGACCGACGAGGAGGCCCGCCAGGCACTTCAGCAGGGCCGCGTTGACGCCTACGTCATCGACAACAACATGCAGCAGAGCGCCCTGGTCCGCGAGCCCGGTAAGTACAAGATCGCCGGCAAGCCCTTCGGCAGCAAAGAGCCCTACGGCATCGGCCTGCCGCTCGATTCCGACGGCGTCGCCTTTGTCAACGACTTCCTTAAGAAGATCGAGGACGATGGCACCTGGACCGAGCTGTGGCAGATCTGCATCGGCGATCGCACGGGCGACACCAACGTTCCCGAGCTGCCCGAGATCGGCGCCTAGACAGCGAGCCCAGTAACGGCCGCTACGAAACCATACGGAAACGCACGATGCGCTTTATTGCGCTAAACTGTTTCCACACTGAGTTGTCGGGGTTTCCGTACACACGGGAGCCCCTTTCCTTATCGGCGGGAGGTCCGCATGAGTCTCTCCGAGCTCTGGTCGCTCTATGGCCAGAACTATATCGACGCGCTGCTAGCAACCTGGGGCATGACGCTTGAGTCGTTTGCCATCGCCATGGTGCTGGCCGTCGCTGTCACCGTGATGCGCGTGTCGCCGCTCAAGCCGCTGCGCATTTTTGGCGACCTGTATGTTCAGGTCTTCCGTAACATCCCCGGCATCGCGCTGCTTATCATCGTCGTCTATGCGCTGCCGCCGCTCAAGGTCGTCCTGCCCTACCGCACCTGCGTTATCGTCGCCACGGTCCTTTTGGGCTCGGCCTTTGGCTCCGAGAACTTTATGAGCGGCATCAACACCGTCGGCGTCGGCCAGGTGGAAGCCGCGCGCTCGCTCGGCATGAGCTTCAGCCGCATCCTCGCCAAGATCGTGATTCCGCAGGCGCTGCGCTCGAGCGTGCTGCCCATGACCAACCTCTTTATCGCCGTCATGCTCACCACCGCACTCGGCAGCCAGGTACCGCTTCAACCGCAGGAGCTCACCGGCGTGGTGAGCTACATCAACACGCGCTCGCTCGGCGGCGTCGCCGCGTTCTTTATCTCGGCGCTCGGCTACCTGGGCACGGCCTTTGTGGTGAGCCACGTTGGCAACTACATCGATAAGAAGGTGAGGATCCTCCGATGAGCAAGCATTCCACCTCCGCGCTCACCATGCGCGATGCGCTCTACGAGGCCCCCGGCCCCAAGATGCGTGCCAAGATTCGCATCGGCACCGCCATCTCGCTTGTTGCCGTCGCCGCGCTCGTCGTCCTCGTGTTGCAGCGCTTTTATGTGACCGGTCAGCTTTCGGTCCACTATTGGTATTTCTTTACGCACCTCACCACCTGGAAGTTCCTGCTTGCCGGCTTTGAGGGCACCGTTAAAGTCGCACTCACCGCTGGCGCCATCGCGCTGGTGTTGGGCCTAGCCCTTATGCTCGGCCGCACCAGCGACATTAAGCCGCTGCAGCTGGTCTGCCGCGTGCTCACCGATTTCTTCCGCGGCGTACCGAGCCTGCTGTTCATCTACTTCTTCTTTTTGGTGCTGCCTCAGTACAAAATTGCGCTGCCGTCGTTTTGGATGCTCACGCTCCCCGTCGCGCTCGCTGCAGCCGGCGTGCTGGCCGAGATCTTTCGCGCGGGCGTCAACGCCGTGCCGCGCGGGCAGGTCGAGGCAGCCCAAGCGCTCGGTCTCTCCAAAGCTAAAATCACCTTTAAAATCGTGCTGCCGCAGGCGATTCGGTTTATCATTCCGTCGTTGATTTCGCAGCTTGTGGTCGTAGTCAAAGACACCACCGTCGCTTACGTGGTGAGCTACCCCGACCTCATGCAAAATGCCCGCGTGCTCATTACCAACTACGACGCCCTTGTGTCGGTCTACCTGGTAATCGCGGTCATCTACATCCTCATCAACGTCGCGATCAACAAGGCCGCTGTCTACGTTTCGCACAAGACCGGCGCGACCATCATCCGCTAACGCTTTACCATTTCCAGTCATAAGGAGCCGAGCACCATGGCACAGAGCACCTCTTCCACCGGCAATCAGCCGCTGATCGAGCTCAAGCACGTCGATAAGCACTATGGCGATCTGCACGTCCTCAACGACATCAATCTCTCGGTCGACCGCGGCGAGGTCGTCGTCGTGATCGGCCCCTCGGGCTCGGGCAAGTCGACCATGTGCCGAACCATCAACCGCTTGGAAACCATCGACTCGGGCGAGATCCTCATCGAAGGCGAGCCCCTGCCGCAGGAAGGCAAGGACCTTGCCCGTATGCGTGCCGAGCTGGGCATGGTGTTTCAGCAGTTCAACCTGTTCGCACATATGACCGTGCTGCAGAACGTCATGCTGGGACCGGTCGACGTGCTGGGCGTCTCCAAGGACGAGGCCCGCGAGCGCGCCATGGACCTGCTGGGCCGCGTGGGCGTTGCCGAACAGGCCGATAAGGTGCCCGCACAGCTCTCGGGCGGCCAGCAGCAGCGCGTAGCCATCGCCCGCTCGCTTGCCATGCAACCCAAGGCCATGCTTTTTGATGAGCCCACGAGCGCCCTTGACCCCGAGATGATCAACGAGGTGCTCGAGGTCATGGTCCGTCTGGCCCAGCAGGGCATGACGATGATCGTCATTACGCACGAGATGAACTTTGCCCGCCGCGTGGCCGATCGCGTCGTGTTTATGGCCGACGGCCAAATCGTGGAAACCGGCACGCCCGACGAGTTCTTCGACCACCCCCAGACCAAGCGCGCCCAGGACTTCCTCAACTCCATCAAGGGCCACTAACCAGCAACTCCTTGGGACAAATCCATTGAAAGTGTTGTCCCACGTCTCTCATGCGCCCTGTCACCTTCAGATTCGAAAGCAGCACCCATGATCGGAACACGTACTTCCTCGTCCTATACCCCGCACGTCGACGTTGCCCCCGCCGACCGCCCGCTCATCCTGGTGGCGCCGCGCTGGGAAGAGGCAAAGCCGTTTTTAAGCGAGACGCTCTCCCCCAACGAGGAAATCGCCAGTGTCTTTGTCGATGCCATCCTTGCCGCCGGCGGCCTGCCGCTGCAGATGTCCATCACCGAGGACATTGATGTCATCCGTCATTACGTCGATATCGCCGACGGCATCGCCATTCCCGGCGGCCCCGATGTCAATCCCAAACGTTGGGGCGATGATCGACCCTACGACCCCACCCTCTGCTGCGAGATCCGCGATAGCTTTGAGTTTAAGCTGGTCGACGAGGTACTCCGCGCCAAAAAGCCGCTCTTTACCACCTGCCGCGGCACGCAGCTGCTCAATGTCGCCACCGGCGGCACCCTGTGCATGGACGTACCGAGCCTGGGCGCTCGCGAGGGGCGCACGCAGTGGCGCCATACCCACGTGCTCAACGACCCCGTGCATCCCGTCGAGGTCGTGCCGGGCTCGCTTCTGGAGCGCGCGGTTGGCGGGCACAGGCTGATCCAGACCAACTCCGCACACCACTGCTGCGTCGAGCGTCTGGGTAAAAGCACGCGCTTGGTCGCCAAGGCAACCGACGGCGTTCCCGAGTGCATCGAAGTCGAAGGCCAGCCTTTCTGCCTGGGTGTGCAATGGCATCCCGAGTACACCTGGCAGACGCTCGAGACCGACTTTAACCTGTGGAAGTCGTTTGTCGAGGCGGCGGCCAAGGTAAAGCAGGCCCGCTAGTTCGCGAACCGCACAACAGATAAGGACGCCCCGCCGGCCACATGGTCCGACGGGGCGTCCCTTTGCCTAGCTTAAACCGAAGGGAACGCGACAACGTCCGCAGGGCGCTCCAGCGTCTCGGCAATGCGATCGCGCACTTCGAGCAGACACTCGATAAGCAGCGGATTGAAAGCGCCGCACTCACCGTCCAAAATCATCCGAATCGCCTCTTCTTGCGAAATGGCGTCCTTGTACACACGTACGCTCGTCAACGCATCGTACACATCGGCCACCGAGACCACCTGAGCGGCAATGGGGATATCGTCGCCCTTAAGACCGTCAGGATAGCCCGTACCATCCCAACGTTCATGATGCCAGCGGGCGATTTGGTACGCATAGTCCAAAAGGGCACTTCCTTCATGGTGTCTGTCCAGATTGCGCAGCATGTCGGCGCCAATGGTAGTATGCGTCTTCATTATTTCAAACTCTTCGGGCGTCAGACGTCCGGGCTTGTTGAGAATCGCATCGTCGATCGACATCTTGCCGATATCGTGCAGCGCCGACGCCAACGCAATCGAAGAACGCTCCTCGTTGCCAAGAGAGTACTTGTCGCTCCGTCGCGCCAAGTCGCCAAGCAGCAGCTCAGTCAACTTCTCGATATGCGTGACATGCCTGCCGCTTTCGCCATTACGTACTTCCATGACGCTCGCCATGATGTCGACGAGTATACGGCTGTTATTGACGCGCGCATTGTACTGCTGCGACAGCAGACTCGTCAGACGACGCTGTTTGGCATACAGTCGAATAATATTGTTGACGCGACGACGCACAATGCGGTCATCGAACGGGCGACTGATATAGTCCGAGGCGCCCAAATCGTAAGCACGTAACACCGCGTCGTCGGTATCTTCGCTCGAGATCATAATAACAGGTAGGCTATCGAGGGCTGCCTGACGCGAAAGCTCGGCCAGCACCTCACAGCCGCTCATGTCCGACATGACAATATCCAGCAGCACGAGCGACAACTCATCGCCATAGCGGTCGACCATGTCGAGCGCCGCACGACCGTTATCAGCCTCGAGGATGCAATACTCATCCTTAAGCATCTCGTTGAGAATGGCTCGGTTCATCTCGGAGTCATCGACAATAAGCACCAAAGGCTTTTCGCTTTGGAAGGCCTCGATGGAATCGGCATCGGTCACGACCGTACCGGCTTTTGCCTTAGCGCGGCTCAATAACTGGACGGCGCGGCCAACGCCCTCATCGACCGTCTCGCCATGAATGAGAACGCCACCAACACATGCCGTCAAGCTCGCGTACTCATGGCCCGGAATAATCGTGGCATGAACGGCATCGGATACCTGATGCAGGCGAAGGGTGAAGTCATCGGAGGGAATATTGGGCATGACAACCACAAACTTGTCGCAGCCATAGCGCACAAGCTCGTCAGTCGAACGGATTCCGCTGCGCATGGCTGTCGCCACAGCACCGAGCGCAAGGTCGCCGGCATGACGGCCAGACGTATCGTTAAAGACCCTAAAATCATCAAGGTCGATCATCGCAACGCCGGCATTCATGCGGGCGCTACGGAGCTTTTCCTCGTAATATCGGCGATTGCGCACGCCCGTCAGCACGTCGGTGTAGACAAGGTCCTCTTCTGCAGCCTCTTGCTCATCAATCGGACGCACCATCAGCAAGACGTGAGGCTCACCCTCGACCTTTAGAGGGCGCAGACGGGCGCGGTACTCAACACCATCGTTGAGCAGTTGCTCCGACACCTCACCCGAATCTGCCAAGGCCTCAAGACTCGACTGACGCAGACAAGGGCAGCGATCGCCGGCGAGCAAGCAGTTAGGCTCGCTCTTAATCTGGTCGGCCGACAGCAAACGTACCACGGGGTAGGTCTGCGCGACGCGGGCGACCTCGGCGGCAGCCTCCTCGTCGGTTAGATTTGCCTCGTGATTATTGAGCATATGGGGCCCTTTCGATAGTTTCGCATGGTAGCGATGGGTTCCAATTGTTACAAGGGTAACACCTTGCCGATGCAGGTAAGCACGTGAATGCTGTTACATTTTTATGAGTTGGCAGGCGACGCGATTGAAGCCGCAGACGTGAGGTTTTGAGCACATTTGTTAACACGGCCGAAACGTTTGCGGGTGAAGGCTGTTTCGGCTATTGCAAGCGCTAGAGCCCCAGGATGCCACGAACAGTCTGGGCAGCCGCTGCCGGGCGATCGCGCAGGCCGTTGTGCGCGCCGGGAACCATTACGAGTGGACAGTCCAAAAGCTCAGCCGCCATCCTCGTGCCCGCCTCGCGGGGCGTGCCAATCGAGAGTTCACCCAAGAGCACGGCGGCCACCGTTTTCGACGCGCGAACGCTATCCCAATCGGGAACGCAGGTCATAGTAATCCCGTATTCGTTTGCCATGAAACTGCGGCCGTTGCGCAGGGCATGCTTGGCTTCTGCCTCGGTTAACTTGGGGGCCTCAGGGTCCGAATCGCCGATGGCGCCAAGGAAGGCCCGTAACGCCCTGGAGACCTTTCCCGCAGCGATCATCTCGAGCAAAACCGGGGCCGCGCCCAGGCCGGCGCCCTCATCCGTCACGGCCGGCTCATGCAAAATCGCAGACGATACTGCCGCCGCATCCGCATGAAGGAGTTCAAGGGCAACGAGCGTGCCAGCGCTGTGCGCGAGGACATTTGCCGGGGCGCCGGCATGTTGGATAACAGCTCGCAGGTCGGCAGCCTGAACTGCCAGATCGTAGCGCCTGTCTGCCGCATCGTCGCTCTCGCCGCAACCACGGCGGTCATAGGCAATGACGCGATAGCCACAGGCGAGCTCGTGGGCGATGCCATCAAAAAATGTGCCGTCGACGCACGCACCGTGCACGCACACCAAGGCGGGCGCATCGGACGACACATCCGGGCCGGCATATTCGCGACAGGCAATCGTGGTGCCCGCATTTTCGACCGTAAAATCCATGTTGTGATCCTATCGTCAACGCCATCAGGCCGCACCGAGGTGCGACTTGGACAGTCTGGCGCCATGTTGCGCATACTTAAATGCGTTTACTGTACCCGACTCGCACCCTTTCATGATAGGGTTCCGAAAACTCACCAGGCTGCACAGTTTCGGCTTAGACAACAGTGTCCAGACCCGCGATTGGCACGGGGGCCAATGCTATGCTTAAGTACAACTGTCCCGAGGAGCATATGCCTATGTCTACGTTTTTGAATGCCAGCCCCATCTTTGGGCCCGTCCGCAGCCGACGCCTTGGACTCTCGCTCGGCGTCAACATGATGCCTGCCAGCGGCAAGATTTGCACCTTTGACTGCATTTACTGCGAAAACGGACTCAACGCCGAACGCCCCTGCCACGAGCCACACAACACGGCTGCCGTGGTGCTCGACGCACTCGAAGCCAAACTACGCGAGATGAAGGTCGAGGGTGAGCTGCCCGATGTAATCACGTTTGCCGGCAACGGCGAGCCCACCGCCGCACCGGAGTTCCCGCAGGCTATCGCCGGCGCTGTCGCGCTTCGCGACCAGTTGGCCCCGAACACCAAGATTGCCGTGCTTTCCAACGGCACGCGCGCCGACCGTCCCCAGGTGCATGATGCGCTCATGATGGTCGACGACAACATCCTCAAGCTCGATACGGTCGATCCGGCATTTATCCAGCTGCTCGACCAGCCCGTTGGTCCCTACGACGTCGAGCACCAGATCGAGACGTTCGCGAGCTTTGAGGGCCACGTTATCATTCAGACGCTATTCCTAACCGGCGAGTACCAAGGCAAGTCTATTGACAACACGGGCGACGAATACGTCGGCCCTTGGCTTGCGGCGCTCGAGCGCATTCGTCCGCAGGAGGCGACCATCTACACGGTGGCGCGCGAGACACCAGTCGCCGGCCTTGCTAAAGCGGCTCCCGAGGCGCTCGACGCGATTGCCGCACGCGTGCGCTCCCTCGGCATCCCCTGCCAGGTGAGTTACTAGCACCCGTCTGCCCAAGAGCAGCTAATTTGGGACGGGGCTTTTTTGACTGCTTTTGGGAGCGATATGGGCGGCGCAAGGCCGCGCGGACAAAAGCAGTCAAAAAAGCCCCGTCCCAAATTAGCTGCTCTGCGGGTGGGCTATACTAGCCTCGGATGAAAGGAAGTTAGCCATGTTTGACAATGGACCCGTGCCTGGCCGCAACGACGCTTGCTGGTGCGGCAGCGGCAAAAAATACAAGAAATGTCACAGCTCCTTTGATGAGCGCCTCGAGCGCCTGTGGGAAGAGGGCTGGAACGTCCTGCCCCGCACGCTCTATAAGACGCCTGCCGATATCGAGGGCATCAAGCGCTCGGCCGCCATCAACGTGGGCGTGCTCGATTATGTGGGTGAGCATATCACCGCGGGCATGACCACCAACCAGATCGACCAGATGATCTACGACTACACCGTCGAGCATGGTGGAACGCCGGCCGACCTCAACTACGAGGGCTACCCCAAGAGCGTGTGTACCTCGATCAATGACGTAGTCTGCCACGGCATTCCCTGCGATACGGACGTACTGCACGAGGGCGACATCATCAACGTGGACTGCTCAACGATCTTAGACGGCTATTTTAGCGACTCGAGCCGCATGTTCTGCATCGGCAAGGTCTCGGCCGAGCGCCAGCGCTTGGTCGACGTCACCCGCGCCAGCGTGGAGGCGGGTCTGGCAGCCGTCAAGCCATGGCTGCCGCTCTCCGTGATGGCCGAGGCCGTACAAAAGACGGTCGAGGACGCCGGCTTTAGCGTGGTGCGCGAGTACGGTGGCCACGGCATTGGCAAGGAGTTCCACGAGGACCCGTTTGTGGGCTTTACCACCGAGGCGCCCGACGTGGACACTATCATGGTTCCGGGCATGGTCTTTACTATCGAGCCCATGGTCAACGCCGGAACACCCGACATTAAGATTAGCAAGGGCGATGGGTGGTGCGTGCGCACCAAGGACGGCAGCGACTCGGCCCAGTGCGAGGTACAGCTCGTGGTGACCGAGGACGGCTACGAGCTGCTGAGCTGGTAGCCGTAGATGCGCCGGATGCTGACGGGCACGCTCGTCTTGCATCCGGCGTTTTATTTGAACGTTTTGCCAGATAAAACCTGCCAAAAAAAACCTGTCCCTTTTTGGCAGGTTGAGCGGAGAGGAATGCTTGTGAACATCCTGGTTTTGCTGCCCGTCAACGACCGCCATCGTGCAATTCTTGAGTCGAGCGCTCCGGGCGAGGATTTTATCTACACGAGCGCCGGCGATATCACGCGCGAACAGGTCGCCGATGCCGACGTGATCCTGGGCAACATCGACCCTGACATGCTCACGGCATGCGACCATCTCCAGCTGTTGCAATTGCAGACCGCCGGCTATGACGACTACCTTGCCGCCGGCACCGTGCCGGCTGAAGCCAAGCTGTCTTGCTCGATCGGCGCCTACGGTCAGGCCGTGAGCGAGCACATGTTTGCCATGGTCCTTTCCATGATGAAGCGCCTGCCCGGCTATCACGACTTGCAGCGCGAGCATCGCTGGGAGGATTTGGGGCCGGTCGCCTCGCTCAAAAACGCCAACGTGCTGGTGCTGGGCGCAGGCGATATCGGCGGCCACTTTGCCACGCTCTGCCGCAGCATGGGTGCGCATGTCCGCGGCATCAAGCGCCATCCGCTCGTCTACCCCATTGTGTTTGAGGACATGGACGGCATGGATGCCCTGTCTGAGCGCCTGGCAGAGGCCGACATCGTTGCATCCTTTATGCCCAGCACGCCCGAGACCCGCGGTCTGGCGAACGCCGAGTTCTTCGCCGCGATGAAACCGGGCGCGTTCTTTGCCAACGGCGGCCGCGGCGATCTTGTGGTCGCCGACGACCTGGTTGCCGCTCTGGAATCGGGACATCTCGCCGGCGCCGCGGTCGACGTCACCGATCCCGAGCCGCTGCCCGCCACAAGCCCGCTGTGGGATGCACCCAACATGCTCATCACGCCGCACGTCTCCGGCTGGTTCCACCTGGCCGCCACGCTCAATAACGTGGTCGACATCGCCGCGGAGAATCTGCGTCACCTGCTGGCCGGCGAAACTTTACGTTGTTGGATTGAGCATTAGGTTGTTCCGGCGTTTTACCAAACGCCGGAACCCCTCGACGCTGCGAGCCCGCCGTTTGGCCAATCTGCCGTTCAATTTCAAAGGCGCGACCAGAAGGTCAGCGCCTTTTCATTTCACGGCACCTTGGCTCAAACGGCGGGCTCTCGCTGACTTTTGCTCTACCTGCGGCGGTTCCGCTGGCGTCGGCTTCATCTGCAAGCCTTAGCAGCTCCGTCTTACCGTTGACATTGCGGCATTTGCCCAGATAAAACCTGCCAAAATAAACCCGTCTTTTTTTGGCAGGTTTTAGAGCTCCACACTTTCGGCACCGTTGATGTTTAGGTCGCGCTCGTAGAAAGCCGTGAGGGCACGAATCGCGTACATCACGTCGCGCACACCACCGGTCTCGTAGCTCGAGTGCATGGCCAGCTGCGGCAGGCCCACGTCCACGGCGTGCATACTCGCCTGCATATTGGACAGATTGCCGAGCGTGGAGCCACCCGCCATATCGCTCTTGTTGGCAAAGGCTTGCGTGGGCACGTCTGCGTCATCGCAGATGGCCTGGAACACTGCGCGGCTAAAGGCATCGGTGCAGTAGTGCTGGTTGGCGGCTTCCTTGATGACGATACCGCCGTTGAGCACGACCTGGTTGTGGGCATCGCACTTCTCGGCGTGGTTGGGATGCACGGCGTGCGCGTTGTCGCAGCTCACGAGCATCGAGGCGGCAAGCGCACGGTGGTACGACTCGTCATCAAAGCCCAGCGACCCGTTAATGCGACGCAACGCATCGGCCAAGAACGTCGACATGGCGCCCTGCTTGGTCTCGGAGCCAACCTCCTCGTTGTCGAAGCAGCAAAAGACCGAGATGTCATGCGCATTCTCGGCGCCCAAAAATGCCTGCAGCGAGGTGTAGGCGCAGGCTAGGTCGTCGAGCTTGGGCGTCGAGATAAACTCGTCGGCCCAGCCCCAAATGCGCGCGTCCTGACGATTGACCAGGAACAGATCGCGGCCCAAAATCTGCTCGGGCTCGACGTCCAGTTCGTCGGCGATCAGAGCATCAAAGTCGCCCTGCTTAAGCTCACCGGCGCTGATGAGCGGGCACAAGTCGACGGCGCGGTTGGGTGCAAAGCCCTCATTGACGCCGCGGTTCATATGGATAGCAAGGCTCGGAATGATAGCGACCTCGCGCTCGGTGGCAAGCAGGCGGCTCTCAATACGGTCGCCCTCGCGCACCAGCACGCGTCCAGCCAGCGCCAACGGGCGATCGAACCAGGTGTAGTCGATCATGCCGCCGTAGGCCTCGGTGTTCAGGCGCAGCGTCTCGCCCGCGCCGTCAAGCTCGGGCACGGCCTTGACCTTAAACGTCGGAGAATCGCTGTGCGACGCCGTGAGCTGAAAATGATAGTCACCGGCAACGCCGTCCTCGCCCCACGTCGCGGCCAGGTCCTCGCCCACCTTAAAGGCGATAACGCTCGAGGTGTTGCGCTGCGTGTAATAACGCCCGCCCGGCTCGATGTCCCACGCCGCATTCTCGGGCAGGTAGGTAAAGCCCGCCTCGTCGAGCTCGGCCATAATGGTCGCCGCCGTATGGAACATGCTGGGGCACGCCTCGATAAAGTCGATAAGGTCGTTGGCGGCCTCGATATCGTCGGCCGTCACATGCGCGCGTTCGGGCGTTTCCTGATCCGTCATGCTCTCCCCTTTCGCTGGGTTGATGGTCCCCTCCAGCATACCCCGCCACGCCAGCGCCGCACTCTTCATTCCATGTTTAATCCCGTGCCACTCACCAGGTTGAGCCATCATGCCCGCGCTCCTTTTGCGATAATTACGCTAACAGGACGAGAGGAGCCGTCATGAAGCCACGTAACATTGCCATCGCCTGCGGTGTCGCGGGAGTCGCCGTCGGCCTTGCCGCTGCCACCGGTATCGTTTACCGCAAGCAAATCAAGTCCGCCGCGTCGCTCAAACGCTTGACCGGCTACGCGGATGGCTATGACCTGTACGCAATCGACATTGCCTACGACTACGATCTTGATCGCATCATCGCCGCTGGCGTGCGCGACGACCAGGCCTACATCGATGCCGTGGTGGCGCAGGTGCTGCCCGGTGTGCCGGCACATGTCCAGGCTCCCCAGTTTGCCTGCAGCGCTTTTGTCGCCGTAGATGCCGAAGGCCGCGTGCGCACCGGTCGCAATTACGACTTTAAGGACGACACCTCGGCGCTGCTGGTGCGCAATCACCCACGCGGCGGCTATGCCTCCATCGGGTTTGCCGCCCTTAACAACCTGGGCGATAACACTCCGCTTGATTCCGTCGCCGGACGCGCCGCCGCACTCATGGGTCCGTTTGCCCAGCTCGACGGTGTTAACGAATGCGGCGTGTCCGTTGCCGTGCTCACCCTGGATTCCAAGCCCTGTGACCAGGACACGCAACGCCCTGTCATCAATACCTCGCTCGCCATCCGTCTGGTACTCGACCGTGCCGCCACCACGCAAGAAGCTGTCGACCTGCTTTCCGCCTACGACATGCACGCCATGGCAGGACGCGATTATCACTTCTTTATCAACGACGCCACCGGTGACGCGCGCGTAGTAGAGTGGGATCCGCACGATCCGGACCGCGCTTTCAAAGCGACTCCTGTACGCCAGGTTACGAACTTCTACCCCTGCTATGGCGACGAAGTGCTGCCCAACCAAAAGAACGGCGAGCTGGGCCATGGTAAAGAGCGCGCCGTCGCAATTGCCGATGTCCTTGACGCCCATGTCGGTGCCCAGGACGAAACGATTGCCTGGGAAGCCCTGCGCGCCGCAGCGCAAGAGCCCAAACAGGGAGACATCACCAGCAATACGCAATGGTCGGTCGTCTTTGACAATACCGAACCCGCCGCCGCTATTACGCTGCGCCGCCACTGGGGCGACGTCGACGCCTTCGCACTGTAAGGAGCCAGGCCCGTCGACCTTACGCTCGCCTGACGTTGTTTACATTTCTATACGCTTGAGCTAACACGTTTTACCCCCGTATCAACAGTGTGCGGGGGTAAACTTATGCGCATGTTATAACTTGCCCGGAAGGATTCATCATGCTTAGGATCGGTCTTCTTACCAGCGGCGGCGACTGTCAGGCGCTCAACGCCACCATGCGCGGCATCGTCAAAACGCTTATGACCAATAGCGAAGAACCTATCGAGATCTATGGTTTTGAGGACGGCTACCAGGGCCTTATCTACAGCAGGTTCCGCGTCATGACGCCCGCCGATTTTAGCGGCATCCTCACCCGCGGCGGCACCATTTTGGGCACGAGCCGCACGCCGTTCAAGCGCCTGGACATTCCCGAGGCCGACGGTGTCGAGAAGGTGCCTGCGATGGTCCACACCTATCACAAGCTGCAACTCGACTGCCTGTTTATGCTGGGCGGCAACGGCTCCACCAAGACCGCCAACCGCCTGCGCGAAGAGGGCCTCAACGTTATCGCTCTGCCCAAGACCATCGATAACGACACCTGGGGCACCGAAATGACGTTTGGCTTTACGAGCGCCATCGACGTCGCCACCAAGTGCATCGACGACATCCACACCACCGCCTCGAGTCACGGCCGCGTGTTCGTTATCGAGATCATGGGCCACAAGGTTGGCTGGATCCCGCTGTACGCTGGCGTCGCGGGCGGTGCGGACGTCATCCTGATTCCCGAGATTCCCTACGACATGGGTAACGTCATCAAGACCATCGAGCATCGCATGGAAACCGGCAGCCGCTTTACGATCGTGGCCGTCGCCGAGGGCGCTATCTCCAAGGAGGACGCGGCGCTGCCCAAGAAGGAGTACAAGAAGAAGCTCGCCGAGCGCACGAGTCCGTCGATTGTCTACGACATTGCCAAGGAAATCGAGGCCAAGACCGGTCGCGAGACCCGCGTCGCCATCCCCGGCCACACGCAGCGCGGCGGTCAGCCCGACGCCCAGGACCGCATCTTTGCGACCCAGTGCGGCGTTGAGGCGGCACTGGGCTGCCTACGCGGCGAGTTTGGCTACATGATTGCCCTGCGTGACGGCAAGATGTGCCACATGCCGCTCGAGGAGGTCGCCGGCAAGCTCAAGTTTGTCGATCCCCAGAGCGACCTGGTACGCGAGGCCAAGGCGCTGGGCATCAGCTTCGGCGACGAATAGCCTCGGCCGAAATCCATCCCATCGGGCCCTCCGACCCCGCCCAACGTATTTCGATTTGGCTCCTCCCTTGACTCCGTCAAGGGTCGCCAATCGAAATCGTCGGTCGGGGTCGGAGGGCCCTGCGTTTACATGCTCGCCGAGGCTATTCGTCTTCTTGCTGCGGGTGCCTAGGGCAGGAGGCGCCGTGCATTTTTGGGAGTTTTCAGCAGCCGAGGGTGCCTGCATACTGAATTTTGGGCGAAAGGCAGGCGCCATGGGCCGTATCTTGTAAAAACGAGCGGCTCTTGAGGCGTTGGGAGCTCAGAATCAGGGCTTTCAGCGCAGTTTTGTGCGCCCGCTCCCATACTCGTGGACTCCGGAATGCTGAATTCTCCGGAATTTGCACGCCGCCCCTGGGGGTACCTGCGGGTAAAAAGCAACCGCCCCGCCAAAATATGCATTCAGCGGGGCGGTTTATGCAATAAAGCGACTGCGACACGTCACAGCTCGCTACAACTTGAATCCAAGAACAGGTTACTCGGCGCTCTTGAGGGCACCGACCATGTCAATCTTGTTGAGGGTTCGGTTGGTGGCGAGGTTGACGATAATCGTAAAGCCAAACGAAAGCACCACAGCGAGCGCGAAACTCAGCGGCTCGACCTCAACATCAAAGTACAGCGACGGCATCTGAAGAACGTACGTAAAGCTCTCGGCAAGCAGGCCACCCAGCGGCACGCCCAGTGCGGTGCCAATCGCCGTAAGGATCAACGTCTCCTTATTGACGTAGTGGTGCACCTCGCCACGGCGGAAGCCCAGCACCTTGATGGTCGCCAGCTCGCGTTCGCGCTCCGAAATATTCGTATTAGACAGCGTAAACACCACCACAAACGACAGGCACGCCGCCATAAAGGTCACAAGCACTACGACCGAATTGATAATCGTAAAGTTCGACTCATAGTTCTCCCAATGCTCGGCCGTACTCGAAATCGTAAGCCAACCGTCACTCTTAAGCTTCTTGCTAAACGCAATCTGGTCGGCCGACGAGCCCTTAAGCAGCACAAAGATGCCGTTAAGACGCGCGCTTCGGCCGAACGCGCGCTCATAGGTGCCCTGCGTCATATAAAGCGTGTTGCCCAAATAATTGAGCGAGATATCGCTAACCTTGACCTTGGTAACATTGAGCGACGAATCCTGGACCTGCGCCGTATCGCCCGGCTGAATCCCCAGCACCAGCTGTGAACTCTTGCTTAAATACACGTCCCCGTCACGCAGGGCGAGCGGTTCTTTGGACTCATCCTCCAGGCGCACGTAATCGTCCAGGTCATTCGTGCGGTCGTCGGGAATCACGATGAGCTGTACGGTCTCGCTCTTACCGCCAAACGTAAAGGTGACGTTGTCGGTCATAATCGGCAGGGTCGAGGTCACGCGTACGCCGGAGTCGCTGGCCGCGCTACGCTCTTCCAGCGCCGCACACGTCTGAGCATAGTCATCGGGATTGGCGACCGCCAGCAAGTCATAGCGCGTGATATGCCCGTACTGTTTGGGCGAAAGCGCCACCGACGTATCGCGGATGCCCATACCGCAGATCACAAGCGCCGTGCAGCCGGCGATACCGAAGATGGTCATAAAGGCACGTTTTTTGTAGCGGAACAGGTTACGCGCTGCCACCTTGTTCAAAAAGCCCATGCGGCGCCAAATAAAGCCGATGCGCTCAAGCAAGATGCGCGAGCCGGCTCGCGGGGCCTTGGGACGCATAAGCGAGGCTGGGGTCTCGGCCATCTCGTGGCGGCAGGCGATAATCGTGGCACCCACCACGCCCACGGTAAACAGCGCCACCGAGACGATCGAGGACACGATGTCGTACGAAAGCAGCATCTGGGGCAGTGAGTACATGTCATCGAACACCGTAAACAGGAACAGCGGCAACCCCACAAATCCGATGATGTTGCCGAGTACGCCGCCGAACAGACATGCCCACAGCGAGTAGTCCACGTATTTGGACAGGATTCGCCCGCGTGAATAGCCGAGCGCCTTGTATAAGCCAATGAGCGTGCGCTCCTCCTCGACCATACGAGTAGCGGTGGTAAGGCTGATGAGCACGGCTACGACGAAGAAAATAAATGGGAAAACCGTGGCGATGGCCTCAATCGAAGAGCTGTCGCTCTCGACGCTTGAGTAGCTTGCGATGTTACCGCGATCCTGGATGTACCAAGTGCATTCGCCCAGATCGGAAAGCTCGGCGCGTGCATCGGCAAACTGCTGGTCGGTGGCGGCGCGGCGCTGGTCCAAATCGGCCTGAGCCCGAGCGCGCTCCTCACTGCCCTGGGGCATGCGGTTGATGTTGTCCTGCTCAATCCCAAAGAGCATATTCGCCTGGCGCTCGGAGGCATCCAAGCTTGCCGGCGCGTCGACCGTCAGCTCTTGGGCGCGCACCTTCTCACGCTCGTCGCGAATCTTCTCGATATTACCCTTGACCTCGTTGATCTTTGTCGTGTAGGTATCTGAATAGGAGTTGAGGCTCTTGGCTCCCTCGACGATCACGTGGACCGCGGAGTAGGAAGAAGATGTCGCGGCATCCTCGCTCACATAGAACTTATAGTCCGCAGCCGAAGCAGCGCGAAAGGCGTTGACTGTCGAGTCGGAGCTCACATCAGTAGGATCGAGGACCTCGGCCGTAATGGTGTAATCACCCGCGGCAAACTGGTCCTTGGCGCTTTGGTTCGACGAGCTCGCGTCATTGGCGGCAAAACTCACCGTGTCGCCGAGCTTTTTGCCCGAAGCCTTCAGGAACTTCGAAGTCACCGCGACCTCGCCGGCGCTCTCGGGCAAATCGCCGCTCACCAGCACCGGTTGATCGATATTCTTCCTGGAAAAGCTCTGCACGACTACACGCTCGCGCGTGGTACCCACGGCGGTGTAGGCGGTCTCGGTGTAGATGCCCTCGGCCGTCTCGACGCCGTCGACCTCTTGAATGGCCGCAAGATCGTCGCGCGTAAGGCCATAGGTCGACTGCACGTTAATGTCATAGACATTCTGCTGGTCAAAATAGACGTCGACCGAATCGCGCAGATCCTCGCAGCCCGCCTTAAGACCGCACATCACGCTCACGCCGAGCGCGGTAATGACCACGATAGATAGGAAGCGCTTAAGACTGCCTCGGATTGTGCGGGAGATGCCACGGCGAAAAACCGTCGGCGCCATATCATTTGAGCTTTGAGCGGTACGGTAGGTCGCGAACTCCCGATCGTTACCCACGTGCTCCGTATCGTGGTTTTGGCTGTTTTGGCGATCTTGGTCCATGGGCGCTACCACTCGATCGTCTCGATAGGCACGGGATTTTGCTGGACCGTCTCGCTCTCCACACGACCGCTCTTAAAGCAGATCAGGCGATCGGCCATGGGCGCGAGCGCGGAGTTGTGCGTGATGATGATGACCGTAATGCCCTGCTTGCGGCAGGTATCCTGCAGCAGCTGCAAAATCTGCTTGCCGGTTTTGTAGTCGAGAGCACCCGTGGGCTCATCGCACAGGAGCAGCTTGGGGTTCTTGGCCAGTGCGCGGGCGATGGACACGCGCTGCTGCTCGCCGCCCGAAAGCTGCGCGGGGAAGTTGGCGAGGCGCTCGCCCAGGCCAACCTGGCGAAGCGTTTGCTCGGCATCGAACGAATCGGGGCAGATTTGCGCCGCAAGCTCGACGTTTTCGAGCGCCGTCAGGTTGGGAACCAGGTTATAGAACTGGAAGACAAAGCCGACGTCGGCGCGGCGGTATTCCACGAGCTGCGCCTCATTGGCGGAACTCACGTCGCGCCCATCCACCGTTACGGTGCCGGAAGTCGCCGTATCCATGCCACCCAGAATGTTGAGCGCCGTGGTCTTGCCGGCACCCGAAGCACCCAGGATAATGGCGAGCTCACCGCGCTCGACCGTAAAGCTCGCGCCATCGAGCGCGTGAATGCGGGCGTCACCCTCGCCGTATGCTTTGACGACGTCTTTGAATTCGATATAAGCCATCGATTAATTCCCATCTGGTCGGATAACTCTTTAGTATTACCCATTTCGCACCGACCAAAAAGGGACAGGTTTATTTTGGCAGGTTTTATATGGGGAAACGAGGGGTGCGGGCAGGCACCAGGACTGTCCACGGCAACCATTTGACCCAAACCGTATCCACCGCTATGATGCCACTGCGGAATGAATGTCTCCGTTGGGTGCGCCAGCCAAGCTGCCGCGTTACCCTAAACCGCCTTGTTGCTGATGACTTCTGCTGTTACGTGATGCCCCTAGGCATCACGCTGCGGCAGGAGTCTTTTTTGTTTTGGAGGAGAAGTGTCGGAAAGCAGCGCATCGAGCAGAATCAAACGTCTGCTCAACACCTATAGCGGTCTTGTGCTTATGGGTGCCGTCGGAATCCCCGTCGGTATCATCGTTGGCGCCATCTGCGCGCTCTTTGGACGCGTGCTTTTGGCGATCGGCGCCTTCCGCGACGAGCACATCACCCTGCTCCTCCCCTTCCTCGCCCTTATGGGCCTTGCCATCGTGTTTGCCTACCGCGCTTGGGGCAAGGGCACCGACCGCGGCATGAGCCTGGTATTCGACGTAGGCCACGGGCGTGAGGACGCCATCTCGCCGCGCTTGGTGCCGCTCATTATGCTGAGCACGTGGGGGACGCACCTCTTTGGCGGCAGTGCGGGACGCGAGGGTGTGGCCGTGCAGATCGGTGCAACCGTCTCACATTGGATCGGCCGACGTCTACCTTTCCGAGACCCCGGCAACACGTTTTTGCTTATCGGCATGGCCGCCGGCTTTGCCGGGCTCTTTCGAACGCCCCTTGCTGCCACGGTCTTTGCTATCGAAGTACTGGTCGCAGGACGCATGGAATACCGCGCGCTGTTTCCCGCGCTTACAGCCTCGCTCGCCGCAAGTATGGCCTCCGGTGTCCTGGGACTCGAGAAGTTCGCGGTCGCCGTTGTCGCCTCATGCGCGCTTGACCTCCCCGGTCTTGGACGGCTTGCGGTACTAGGCATCGCGTTTGGTATGGTAGGTGGAGCTTTTGCCTGGTGCCTTGCCCATACCAAGACCCTTGCGGCGCGGCTGCTCCCCAACCCCTATGCGCGCATCGCCGCTATCGGCATCGCGCTATCGGCGATTCTGTTCGCACTGTGGCAGGGTCGATACTGCGGCCTTGGCACCAACCTGATATCGGCGGCGCTCAACGGTAACGGTAAGGTCACCATCATGCCTTGGGACTGGGCGCTCAAATTCGTACTCACCATCGCCACACTTGCCGCAGGATATCAGGGTGGTGAGGTGACGCCGCTGTTTTCCATCGGAGCCAGCCTGGGTGTCGTACTCGCCGGGATTCTCGGCATGCCCGCCGAGTTCTGCGCCGCGCTGGGCTACGCAGCCGTCTTTGGCAGCGCCACCAATACGCTGCTCGCACCCATCCTTATTGGCTGCGAAGTCTTCGGCTTTGGTAATCTGCCGATGTTCTTTATTGTCTGCGTCGTGGCTTACCTGTTCAACATGGATAAGTCGATCTACGCCCTGCAAGAGCGAGCGTAGAAAGATGTCCAAGCAGGTGGTCTCAACCGGAAACGACGTCCCACTCTGAGGCTGTATTCCGGGACACGGTTTCCGCTTGGGACGCCATTCGGAAAGCGCATCCCGCTTTAAAACGGAATTCCGGGACGTGGTTTCCGTCTGAGTCTCCATTCGGAAAGCGTGTCCCGTTCTTTCACGGCATCTTGGCTATGCAAAGCGCTCGAACGTTATTCCTCGTACGCGCCCTCAAGCCGAAGCAGCCACTCCTTGCGATCGAGCCCGCCGGCATATCCGTTAAGCGAGCCGTCGGCGGCAACCACGCGATGGCACGGCACGATAATCGAAATAGGGTTGCGAGCGACCGCAGCCCCCACCGCACGAGGAGACACAACGGGGTCCTCGTTCCCCGGCACCCGATGGCGGGCGGCGACACGAGCCGCAATCTCGCCATACGTGGCGACCTCGCCACGCGGAATAGAAAGCAGCTCAAACCAGACTTCACGCTGAAACGCCGTACCGATCATATGCAACGGCGGCGTATACAGAGGCTCCTGCCCTGCAAAATAAGCATTCAGCCAAGCCCACGAACGCTCAAGCACCGAAGAAGCCGCACCATGAGCCGGACTCGCCGACGACAAGCCACCAGCACCGGAAACCGCATCGGCCCCTTCAACATGTTCGGAGTCTTCCCGGAGAAGCGTGGAGCCAAAGTGCTCCTGCCCCTCAAACCAAAGCCCCGTCAGACCGCGGCCATCAGCGGCAAGCAGGATTTCGCCCAAAGGCGAAGCAAACGTCGTCGTGACCACCAGCGGCTCCTTTCAAAACTCCGCACCATAATACCGCGAATTGTGCAGACGACTCCGCAGATACGTCTGGGCAGGAACGCAATTGCTTAAGCGAGGACACTTTCCCCAATCAAGCGGAGAAGACGCGGGGCTTCGACGCCAAAGCGGTACCCCTACCAGCTGAGCTCTAATACTTTTCCCGAGAAGTGAACGAGTAAAAACGAGGCCCCGGAGCATCCACACTTTTTGATTACAAAACCGCAGGATTCGCGCAGCAAAGCCGCAGGAAATAGCGGTCAAAATATGCCAATGCTTCGGGGGTCCAAAATAGGTCGTTCACTTCTCGGGAAAAGTATTCAACTTCAATTCACCCCAACCCCAAAGTCGCCTCAGGCAGCAGGCGCGAAGCGCCGCAGCTGCCGTCACGGACCCGCAGTCCCCAAAGGAGGCAGGCGCAAAGCGCCGAGACCGCCGCCGGGACCAGGGCCCGCAACGGCCACGCGCCCTCACATCAGCCCAGCGGCCCCAACCAACAACGGCCCCATCGCAGGCCGCTCGCAGCCGAGTCACCGCAGGCGGGGCCGGGCTCAGCTTTCAGAACACTCCGCAGACCAGTGCGGCGCCTTGTCCGCGGCTCCGAAGGAGCAGGACAAGGCGCCGCACATGATCGAGGACGTTCTGAAAGCTGAGCCCGGCCCCCGCCGGACAGTTCCACCGCTACTCGCAGAGCAGCTTGGCGATCTGGACGGCGTTGGTTGCCGCGCCCTTACGGATTTGGTCGCCACAGCACCAGAAGGTGATGCCACGCGCGGCCTCGGGGTTCGAGATGTCGCGGCGCACGCGACCGACCCAAATCAGGTCCTGGTCGGAGGTGTCCATCGGCATGGGGAATCGGTCGTGCGCATCCTCGGCACCCAGGTCGTCGACCAGCTTGACACCCGGGGCAGAAGCCAGCGCAGCACGGGCTTCCTCGACCGTAATGTCGCGCTCAAACTCGAGCGTAATGCTCTCGGAGTGCGAGCGCAGCACAGGCACGCGCACACAAGTGCAGTTCACGCGCAGCTCGGGCAGGTGCATAATCTTGCGACCCTCGTTTTGCAACTTCATCTCCTCGGAGGTAAAGCCCTCCTCCTTGACGCCGCCAATCTGCGGAATCAGGTTGCTCGCCAACTGGGCGGCAAATGCGCGCGGCTCGGGAATCTCCTCGCCACGACCCAGGGCGGCCAGCTGGGCCTCGAGCTCGGCCATACCGGGAGCACCAGCGCCCGAAGCCGCCTGGTACGTCGAGACGATCATGCGCTTCACGCCGGCAAGCTTGTGCAGCGGCCAGGTGGGGACCAGGCCGATGATAGTTGCACAGTTAGGGTTAGCGATAAGGCCGTGATGCCACTTGATGTCGTCGGCATTGATCTCGGGCACGACGAGCGGCACCTCGGGATCCATGCGGAAGGCGTGGCTGTTGTCGACCACGACGGCGCCACGCTTGACGGCCTCGGGCAGCAGCTCCTTGGCGATATCGTCGCCGGCAGCGCCGAGTACGATGTCGCAGCCCTCAAAGGCCTCGGGGCAAGCCTCCTCAATAACCACCTGCTCGCCGCGGAACTCGACGGTCTTGCCCGCAGAACGCGCGCTCGCCAGCAGCTTGAGCTTGCCAACCGGAAACTCCTGCTCGTTGAGGCACTCGAGCATCTGGGTGCCCACGGCCCCCGTCGCGCCCAAAATAGCAACCGTGTACTGTTTCATGCTTCCCCCTTTGAAGGTTGTGGCTTTTGCCCGCACGCCGAGCAGGCAGGATATTCTTGCCCAGTGTATACAAGAACGGGGCGGACACGAAACCCACCCCGTCGAAACGAAACCGAAACGAAACGCCCCGCGCTAGATTTTTTGGAACATGCCTCAAAACCCACTCATGCGCCAAAAGGTAGATTTCTAGACATATCCCAAAAATCTACCGGAATGGTCGCTATTTGTGGAGGGCAGCCAGGGCGGGTTCAATCGGTGCAGGAGCCTCCAGATCGGAGACCTTCACAATGCCGTTCTCGTCGGAGAAGGCACGGTAAATGGTCTGAATCGCCAGGTCGAAGTCCTTATCCTCGACACCGATAATGATGTTGATCTCGTCGCAGCTCTGCGAAATCATGCGCACGCTCACGCCAGCCTGGCCGAGCATGCCAAACAGGTGGCCGGAAATACCTGCGCGGCCGCGCAGGTTACGACCGACGGTCGCGATGAGCGCCAGGCCCTCGACAACCTCAATCTCGAGCGGCTCAACCTCCTGCTGGATGTCGCCCACGAGCGAGTACAGCGAATCGTGCACATCCTGCTCCTGCACCACGGCGCCAAAGCGGTCGACGCCGGTGGGCATGTGCTCGACGGAAACGTCATAGCGCTCGAAGACCGAAAGTGCACGGCGCATAAAGCCGACGCGGGGCTTGGTGCGATCGCGGGCCACGTTGATGGCGACAAAACCGCGCTTGCCGGTCACGCCGGTAATGATGGGCTCCGCCTCGCCCTCATCAGCCGTCTCGCTAATGATGGTGCCGGGGTCCTGCGGCGCATTGGTGTTCTTGATGACCAGCGGAATACCCGCCTCGCGCACGGGGAACACGGCCTCCTCGTGCAGGACGCTTGCGCCCATGTACGAAAGCTCGCGCAGCTCCTCGTAGGTAACGCGCGCAATGGGCTGAGTCTCGGGAACAATACGCGGATCGGCAGAGTAAAAGCCCGAGACGTCGGTCCAGTTCTCGTAAAGGTCGGCGTCCAGACACTTGGCCAGGATCGAGCCCGAGATATCGCCGCCGCCACGATCGAGCAGCTTAATCTGGCCCTCACGCGTCGCGCCGTAGAAACCGGGCATAACAAAGCCGCCCTGCTGACCGTACTCCTGCACCAGCTCGGAGGTGCGGTTCATGCTGAGCGTACCGTCGTGATGGAACGCCACAACCGTCGCGGCGTCCAGGAACGGCAGGCCCAGGTACTCGGCCATCAGGCGAGCGGTGAAGTACTCGCCGCGGCTCACAAGCTCCTCGGTGGAGTAGCCGCCCGAGCGGGCGCGCTCGGCAAAGGCCGCGAACTCCTCACGGATGGGATAGGTGAGCTCCAGCTCGTCAGCGATATCAAAATAGCGCTGGCCAATGTCCTCGAGCAGCTCCTCACACGACACGTGATACTTAACGTGCGCGTTAACCAGGTAGAGCAGGTCGGTCACCTTGGTGTCGCCCTTAAAGCGGCGACCGCAGGCGGAAACCACCACAAAACGGCGGGCCGGGTCGGCATCGACGATGGCCTTGATCTTCTTAAAGTGTTCGGCGTCGGCGACCGACGAGCCGCCAAACTTGGCAATCTTAATCATGGGCTGGAGGTTACCTTTCTAAAAGCCTCTGCGAACCTATTTTGCGCGCTCTGATACCATGGTTTCACCGATTGGGACCAAGGCATCCGAGGAGCAGTGTTATATGGGAACTTATCATAGTACACGAGGACGCACTTTATCGTGCTCAAGTAAGGTGGCAATCCGCACCGGCATCGCTCCCGACGGGGGTTTGTTTGTCTCGGACGAGCTCGGCACCCAGCAGGTCGATATCAGCTCGCTTGCAGATAAATCGTACTTTGAAATCGCTCAAGATGTGTTGGGAATGTTACTGAATGATTACACGGGCGAAGAAATTTCGGCCTGTGTGAATGAGGCATATCGCGGCACGTTCGCGAGTGAAGAGGTTACGCCGCTCGTCAAACTCGACGCTGCGCCGGGCGCTGACGCCCCTCAGACCTATGTGATGGAGCTCTTTGGCGGCCCCACGAGTGCCTTTAAGGACGTCGCCCTGCAGATGCTCCCCCGTCTCATGGCCCGCACTTCCGCCAAGGACGGCGGCGCCGAGCGCATCATGATCGTCACCGCCACGTCGGGCGACACCGGCAAGGCCGCACTCGCCGGTTTTGCCGACGCTCCGGGCACGGGCATCACCGTCTTTTATCCCGAAGGCAAAGTCAGCCGCGTGCAGAATCTGCAGATGTCCACACAGGAAGGCGATAACGTCGCCGTCTGCGGCATTCGCGGCAACTTCGACGATGCCCAGAGTGCCGTCAAGCGCATCTTTGCCGATAAGGAGCTTGCCGAGCGCTTGGAGGCCGCCGGAACGGTGCTTTCGAGTGCCAACTCCATCAACGTCGGCCGTCTGGTGCCGCAGGTCGTCTACTACTTTGCCGCCTATGCGCAGCTGTTGCGCGCCGGCGCCATCGAGGCCGGCGACGCCGTGGAGTTCTGCGTACCGACCGGCAACTTTGGCGATATCCTGGCCGGCTACTATGCCAAGCGCATGGGTCTGCCCGTCGCCAAGCTCGTCGTCGCGAGCGACAAGAACAACGTGCTGGCTGACTTCCTGACCACCGGCGTCTACGACCGCAACCGTCCGTTCTTCACGACCATCTCGCCGTCGATGGACATCCTCATCAGCTCCAACCTGGAACGCATGCTCTACTTCCTGTCCGATGGCGACTGCGAGCTTGTTGCCAGCCTTATGGAGCAGCTGGCAAAGACTGGTCACTATGAGGTTCCCGCCGACCTGCTGGCAAAGATTCAGAGCGTCTTTGGCTGCGGCTGGGCCAGCGAGGACGAGGTGCGCGCTGCCATCAAGAGCTGCTGGGATGCGAACGGCTACGTGATCGACCCGCACACCGCTTGCGGCTATCACGTCTTTGAAAAGGTCGCTCCCGCCGAGGGGGCCAAGGCCCGTGTGCTGCTTTCGACCGCCAGCCCCTACAAGTTCCCGCGTGCCTGCTGCGATGCTCTGGGTCTCAACGTTCCCGAGGACGACTTTGAGGCCATGCGCGTGCTCGAGCAGGCCACCAATACGGCCGCACCGGCACAGCTCGCCGAGCTCGAGTCCAAACCCGTCCGCTTCGAAGACGTCTGTGACGTCGATGAGATGGCAAGCTACGTCGAGTCTGCAGCAAAAAAGATGGCTACCAACTAAAACCCTCATTAGGCGCCGGCGAAAGCCGGCGCACCTTCTTTTATCAGATAACCCCCGGGATGATGACGAACGCGCACAGCGTGCCTGGCTGTTTAGTTCGTCGCGAGTTCCGCACGCAAAGGAAAGCACTTAATGTGCTTTCCGTCTTGCGCAGGACTGCCCGAGCAGCGAACTAAACAGCCAGGCACGCCAGGAGGACCCACATGATCAAAATCACCGTCCCAGCAACCAGCGCCAACTTGGGCATCGGCTACGACACCCTCGGCATGGCCGTCAGCCTCTACTCGCACTTCACCTTCGAGCGCGCTGACAAGCTCACCATCACGGGCTGCCCCGAGGAGTTCCAAAACGAGAACAACCTGGTCTACGTCAGCTTTGTCGATGCGCTGGCCGCATGGGGCGAGCCGGCTTTTCCCGTTGCCATCGACATTCAAACCGATGTACCCGTCGCTCGCGGCCTGGGTTCCAGCTCCACTTGCGTTGTCGCTGGCATTATGGCCGCCGCCGCACTGACAGGCCACACCGTCGACCGCGCTGAGCTCGTCCGCATTGCCACCGAGGTCGAGGGCCATCCCGATAACGTCGCTCCCGCCATCCTGGGCGGCGCCGTCTGCTCCTTTACGCCGACCGATTCGCTCCCCCAGTGCCTGCGCTACGAGGTGAGCGATCGCTTGCGTTTTATTACCGTGATTCCGCCCTACGAGGTTCACACGAGCGAGGCGCGCAAGGTCGTGCCGCAGGAGATTCCGCTCTCCACCGCCGTATGGCAAATGGGCCGTATCGCCGGCATGACGCGAGGCCTGGAGGCTGGCGACCTCGACCTGATTGCCGCCGCCAATGACGACCGCATCCAGGAGCCCTATCGTCGTCGCCTGATTCCCGACTACAACGCTGTGCGCGACACCTGCCTTAACGGCGGCGCCAAGACCATCTGGATCAGCGGTTCGGGCTCTACCCTTATGGCTGTGACCGACGACACCATCGTGGCAAAATTCCTGCAGGTCAAGCTGCGTGAGCAGTTCCCCAAGTGTGAGACGCACATTCTGACGTGCGACACCGAGGGCGCTCAAATCGAGTACCTGTAGCGCCCTGTCTCATTGCTCTCACCGGTCTCCTTGGGGCTTCCCATAAAAACGACCACGAACAACAAGGCCCCCGGGGGGCGCTGCGCCCGCCGGGCCAATTCGATCTGCGGATTGTTTTCAGGGGAAGCCCCAAGGAGACCTACGCGACCTCGACAGGATAATCGCATTCGCTGATTTAATATTGCGCTCCTTCGGAGCTGCGGATAAGCGGGCCTCGTGCTGCGGAATGTTTTTAAGGGGATGCCCCCGGGTGGCCCTATGGCAACGTGGCTAGCGATGTCTATAGGGACCCACGCTTTGAAAGGGCGCCGGGCTGAAATTATGGCCCTTTATTGATAGGGGCTCTTGCTAGGCTGTAGCACTTACCAGCAACAGGCTTCGACTGTGTGCTTGGTTTACGCCGCACTGGGTTCCTTGTATTCGAAGACTGGTTCTAGGAGATCTTCGATGTTGCAGTGGAGGGCTTTTGCTATGGCTCTTACGCTTGTTACCGAAGCTTCATTGATGTTTCTCTGGCGCTGCTCGTACATTTGGATTGAGCGGAGTGACACACCCGATTCGTATGCTAGGTCTTGTTGGGTTTTCCTAAGCTTCTTTCTTGCTAACGCAAGTTTGGTTTGCCTGGACGCTTTTTTCGCCATATCGCAGACGAGGCGAGCCACACGTTCCTCCGATGCTTCGTGCCAGGGGTAATACAGACTGCGCAGCACATCAAATGGAACGACATGCAGCAAATCTTCGAAAGACTCTCCTAGGCGCCACTGCAGGTATGCCAGCATCCAGCCCGCCCAATATTCCGGCGTCTTCTCAAATCGATAGGTGCAGTCCGGTATAGGCCTGTTTTGATAGCCCGACCTTTCAGCGATAAGCGCGAACAGCTCAACACCCGATTTTCCCGACACTACCCATGCGTTGCCGCGTTCAAACTCGCGAGCAACCCCGCTCAGGCAAAAGAATTCAGCAACTTCAGATCCTTCTGCTCCATAGTCATTGACGGCATAGTCGAAGCAGTCGCCGAGGTTGTTCATTGCGTCCTCGAGGTAGTAGACGGGATATGTCCTACTCGGCCCACGATCTGTTAACTCTTGGATCATTTAAATCAACCCTCCCTGCCATTAAATCCCTAATGTCCATACCTTCGGAATCGAAGCCATTGACCGTATCCAAGTATTTGCGTCGAGCATTCTGCTCTCGCTCAAAACGCTTGGGATAAAACTCAGACCCCGAAGCCCGCTTCCAATCGCAGAATCTAATCATCGAAAATGCGCGCTCGCTCATAAGGGCATATTGGATACCCAAATCACCCAAGCACATGATACGTTGCAGCTGTCTGAGCGATATCATGCCGCTGACAAACTGTCTTGCAAACGAAAAATAGGAGTCGTCAGCACGATAGCCTCGAATAACGTCATAAGGAGATGTATCAATTAAGCAGTTATCAAGTAGATAGCGAAGCCCTTCACGCGCCAATGGCGTCGAAACATTGAACTCTCTGTTATTCGCCAGAATTGCAAGCCAATTGAGGATTGAAAACTCCCCAGACTCCAAATCCAAGACCGAAAGGCCATCTAAATCAAGCTCATATCGATTGGCAACGCCATCAGACTCGGTCCGGCATGCCCATTCCATCGCCATTTCCTCATGTGGCGTGCAATAAAACCCGCGCCCATAGTCATTGAATTGTCTGCATTTATCCAACGACGGACGTTCGACAACAACCTCCGACCCGTGCCAAAGCTCCATATCGACCTCCAAAAAAATATCACCCCAGTGATAGTGTACCAACAACTATCACTAGGGTGATATAGATAGATGAAAACTATTGTCTGCCAAGAGCCCCTACTAGAGGCAGGCCTCGGCAATGCGGCGCTTGAGCTCGTCGATGCCGGTGCCGGTCTGGGAGCTTGTGATGATTACGTTTTCGGCCGGGACGTTGAGTTGCTTTTTGATGGCTGCCGCTTGGCGTGCCTGCTGGGTGCGGCTGAGTTTGTCGGCCTTGGTGAGGCAGACGATAAAGTTGAACTCGTTGCCCTGCAGGTAGTCGATCATGTCATGGTCGAGCTTGCTGGGGTCATGGCGAATGTCCACCAGCGACACAACCAGGTTAAAGCTGCGCTCGGAGTCGAAGAAGTCGCCGATGAGCTCGGCCCAGCGGTCGCGCTCGGCCTTGGAACGACGGGCGAAACCGTAGCCCGGCAGGTCCACAAAGTGCACGTCGTCGGCCTCGAAGAAATTGATATTGCTCGTCTTGCCCGGCGTGCTCGAAACCTTGACCAGGTTCTTGCGGCCAAAGAGCTTGTTCATGATGGACGACTTGCCCACATTGGAGCGGCCCACAAAGCTCACCTCGGGACAGGTGGACTCGGGGATCTGCGAAACCTTGCCGTAGCTGGCGACGAACTTGGCAAGCTGGTAGTTAATGGAATCGGCCATGGATACTCCTTGGTCGTAGGTTCTTACAATAGGGGTGCACGATTACGCAGCGGCGATGCAGCGGACGATATCGAGTGTAATGCCGCTCGCGGTGCGGGCGTACTCGTCCAAATCGAACTCTCGCTCGCAAAACGCGTCATATGCCTCGTCACAATTATCGCTGATAGCACGCAGCACCAGACAATCGACACCGTTCTTGGCTGCAATATGGGCAATCGCAGCACCTTCCATCTCAACGCAATCGGCATGCGTCGCCTCGATGGCGGCGGTGCGCATGGCGTCGCCCGTTACAAAGCGGTCGCCTGTAGCGATAGTGCCAACCAGGAACTGTTTAGGGTCCTTCTCCGCAGCGGAATCGGAAGCGTCAGCATCGATAAACCCATGTTCGGCAAGCACGGTGGTGGCGATGTCAACCAGAGACGGTGTCGAGGCAAACTCCTCAAGCTCCGGCGCCGACTCGGCGATGAGCGCCGTGTCGGTATCCAGATAGCGCAGGCACTTGCCAATAACCACGTCATTGATATGGAGTTTGGAGTTTAAGCCACCCGCAATGCCCGAAAACACAACGGCCTGCGGAGCATATCTGCTGATGAGATGCTGTGTTGCACCAGCGGCGTTTACGGTTCCCATGCCAGCGGTCGTGGCGACCACTGACAGACCGTTGAGCTCGCCGCTTACAACGCTCAAGCCCGCCTCTTGCGACACATGGGCACCGTTCAGTTCTTCTTTAATCTGCGCAACCTCTTTTTCGAGTGCACCGATGATTGCGATGGTAGGCATACCATCCCCCAAACCTGTGAAAACTGTTTATCCACGGTATGGTACCAGCATTTTGACTCAACCGCGCAATACGAAGCCGTTAGGCCAGCGTAGCGCGGGTATCGTAGAGCGCCTTGGCGATGGCGGCCACGGCCTCACTCGAACGGTCACTCCACGGCATCGATGACATGATGCTCATAATGTAGGTGTCGCCATCGACATCGATGAGGCCAGCATCGCACGTCGCATTGCAACCTGCCTCGCTGATCCAACCGGCCTTGTTACGCACCATGACATGGTCGTCCGCAATGCCGTCACGGATAAAGGACCGGGTCGTAGAGGCCAGAAGGCCCGACAGCCATTGCGACGTCTCGCTCTCGCGGCTCAAATACTCGCTCATCTCGCGCCACAACTTGGCCGAGGTGCGCGGGCAGTAGGTTGGGAAATCGCTCATTGGATCGAGCGCGACCTCGTCTTCGACGCCGAGTGCGGCAATCCAATCCTCGTAGCCATCTTGATCAAACGTTGCACGCAACGCGATAAACGAGTCGTTATCCGAGTTGACGACCGAGGTCTCGATCAGGTCGCGAACCGTCAGCCAGCCCATACTGTAGCCGCCATAGGTGCCCAGAGTATCATCGAGCGATACTTGCCCTGTCTCGACCAGTAACTCGCAGACGTAGAGTACATAGAGCGCCTTGTAGCTGCTCGCACCGTACACCTCGGCGTCCGCGTTATACGTCACGCCCTTGCCGCTCGACAGATCGTAAAACACCACACCCACGTCGCCCAATTCCCGGGCCTGATCAAGGGTATCTTGGAGCGCGGCGAGGCTCTCATCCTCAAGGACGGGGATCTGGTCATCAACCAGTGAGAAGGTCTGCACGGTATCGCCTGAGGGAATATCGTTAAAGTCCGCCTTCGAAAGCCTCATCTTGAGGCTCGCTGTCGACAGGGTTTGACTTGTGGTGGCTTTAGATTTAGAGACCTTTTTGTTTTGCGTCTGTACCGTTGACGCATCTGAGTGTGCCATTCGCTCCGACGCGTAGGTTTTAGCGGTAATTCCGAGGATAATAACCGCCAACGTTAGCATCCCAATGGCGGCAATCTTCGTCACGCGGATGCGAGCGTCGGCAAGGCCACGCGAAGACGTGCCCTTCGTCTCATATCTGCTGCTATGCTGCGGCACATGCTCGTCCCGCGATGCGTTGTTTCGCACGTGGTCTCCTGATTGCTCCCGTTCATATACGAGCAGCATAATACCGAGCAGGCATTTCTTTCCAAAGATATTCAGAAGCGTTTAAGGTGTCTTTAAAGAAACCACAAGCGTATTTATCCAAATGGCACGATTCTGTTGCGCATCTCACCGCAACCCAGAGAGCAGTCTTTTTAGGACGGGGCTCTTTTAGCTACTTCTCCACCCTACCGGCCCCAAATGAGCTACCCCTAGCCGATGGCGTTTTTGAGTTCCGCGCGGCGTTTTTTCATGCCCGTCATGACGGCGTTGCGCAGCTCGGGCATGCGCGCAGTATCCATCTGCGGAACGCCCTCGAGCTTATAGGGAATCCCCAGCTGCTCATACTTGACGACGCCCATCGTGTGATACGGCAGCATTTCCAGGCCCACCACGTTATGCCACGGGGCAATCAGACGACCGAGTGCCTCGCACTCCTCTGCCGTGTCGGTAATGCCCGGTACTACCACGTGACGGATAACGACCTTGATCCTGCGACGCGCCAGCTCATCGCCAAACGCCAGGATGCGCGCAGGATCGCAACCGGTCAGCTTTTTATGCTCGACGGGATCGGCGTGTTTAATGTCGAGCAGCACCATATCGGTCTCGTTGAGTACGGCATCGAACTTCTCGGGATGCGTGGGGTCGAACGCATAGCCGCAACTATCCAAGCAGGTATGTACGCGACCATCGGGGTTGTTGTGCATTGCGCGGAACAGGTCGGCCAAGAACTCAGGCTGCAGGAGCGGCTCGCCGCCGGATACCGTAATACCACCGCTGCGGTAAAACTCATGGTTGCTCTGGAACTCGTCTATCAGGTGCTCGACGGTCACCATGGTGCCGCCGTTAACCGACCAGGTATCGGGGTTGTGGCAATACGCACAGCGCATGGGGCAGCCCTGAACAAACACCACAAAGCGGATGCCGGGTCCATCGACCGTTCCCATCGTCTCGATCGAATGCACGCGGCCCAGGGCAAACGCGGAGTCCTCAGGACGAGCGTCCATGCCCTCGAGCTTCATCTCAGCCATTCCCGCTACCTTGCCTCTCATTGGTTTTAGCTACATAAATGCCAGAGTCATTCTAGCCTATATGCTTGATGGCGAAACGGTTTAGCGGTCAATTGGATTGTCCTATTTGGCCCCATGCAAAAGCGGCGGGAAGGTTGTCGCAACCCGCCCGCCGCCGAGGCAATAGAAATCGATAGACGCCAGGCGTTACGCCTTGAGCGTGAGCACCACGCCGAAGGCGGTCGGGCCGCAATGGCTCGAGATGACGCCGCCGACCTGAGTCCAGGTAACGTCCTTAAAGCCCAGGTCGTGCGCATAGACTTCCATGTCGTCGCGCAGCTCCTCGGAAAGGCCTACCGAATACGCCAGGCCAATGTGCGAGTAGTCAATTTCGCCCTTCGCAACCATGTGGTCAATAAAGGCGCGGGCGCACTTGAGCATAGAGCCGCGGAACTTCTTGGTCGCCACGAACTTGCCACCCGTTACCTCAATGCAGGGCTTAATCTTGAGCAGATGGGCGCCTAGGAACGCGACGTTGGACAAGCGACCGCCCGCCTTAAGGAAGGCAAGGTCGGTAGGAACAAAGCCCAGCAACACGCGGTCCATAACGGAGCTCGCGAAGGCGAAGATCTCGTCGACGGTGGCATCGGGATGAGCCTCGATGTATTTGGCGGTCTCGACGACAACAAGCGACTGGCCCACCGAGACAAAACGCGTGTCCATGGAGAACACGTAGTCGCGCCCCTCTGCCGCAATCTTCGAGGACTGATGCGAACAGGTCGTGGCCTCGGAATACGCAAGATGCAAAATGGTCGCGTCGGGCTGTTCGGCGTGAATGCGGTCGTACACGCGAGAGAAATCTGCCGGCGCGCAGCCGCTGGTCTTGGGCATCACGCCAAACTCGTTGCAGCGCGAATAGATCTCGAGCGGATCGATCGAGCCGTCCTCGACGGTCTCGTCACCAATCGTGACATGCATGGGCACACGCACGATGCCGTAGCGTTCGCAGAGCTCTGGCGTCACATCCGAACCAGATTCAACCACGATTACGTACTTGCCCATTCTTATCACGACCCATCTCGACGTTGACTTTTTAATATGTGACGCACGTCCGCCGTCCTGCTACAGAACGGCCTCCAAGCGCCAAAGAGACGCCGTCCCTTGCACAAAACAAAGGACAGCGTCTCCCTGGAAAACTCCGTTCTTAACTGAGATTTTACACGGTTTATTACTAAGTGTTACTTACTCCGCAAACGGTAGCTATACGCGATAAACGGTAGTTGGCCGCGGTAACTGCGACACATTCCGCCCAGCAAGTCCAATCGTACTCCATGCACGGTTAATGCACGAGGCGGTAGAAATTCATCGATGCCGCACCCTCGGCATGCAGCTCCATCGCCGGAACCGCCGGCGAATAGGTACGGCTCGTAAGTGCCGCCTCGCCGCCATTTGCAAAAATCTCGACCATCGTAGTGTCCGAAAGCACGCGCAGGTCGCGAAGCTCACTGAGCTCGATCGACCTCTGGTCGCGCCCATAGCCTTCGTCACCCATGTCGAGGGTAAGCATCCCGTCTGCATAGCGCACAAAGACACCCTTGCGGATTTCGAGCTCGATCACCTGGGCGCCCTCACAGGAAACCACAAGATCAAACAGGCGGCCCGGCTCCTCAACGGTTTCACCGCCTGTCGCGCGAACGCAGTCGCCGCGCATCCTCTCAATCTCGTGCGCCGGCTGCTGACAGAGCTTACCATCGCGCATGCTCAGTTCTCTCGGCACCGTCAACGCGCACTGCCACCCGCGTGCCACCGTCGGGCTTTTTGCCGTCGCATCGGGGCAACCCGACCATCCGATCATCAAACACCGACCCGCAGCATCCTCAAAGGACTGCGGTGCGTAGAAATCAAAGCCGGCATCAACCATCGGGGGCATGCCCTGCCCGGTGATCTTAAAACTCGGTGCCTCCCAATCGGCCTCGATGGGAAACCACACGCACTGGTGCGGATTGCGGTAACGCCAACCATCGGCGGGCACGCCCTGCGGACAGCAAACGAGAATAAGCTCGCCATCAAGCTCAAACAGATCAGGGCACTCCCACATAAAGCCAAACTTCTCGCCCAGCTCAATGCGCGTCGCATAGCTCCAGTCCTCTAGATCGCTCGAGGTATAGACAAGCACGCAGCCGCAGTCGTCTTTCGTACGAGCGCCCAGAACCATGTAGTAGATACCATCGTGTTCAAGGATTTTGGGATCACGCACGTGCGTACCGATATCGTCGGGGTAATCGACCGGCCCAACAGCTATGCGCTTCTCGCCCAATTCGTCGGGGTTCTCGGCAACCATATGAATCTGGTTTTGCTCACGGCCCGTCAACACGTAGTCGTAATCATCGCGGTCAAAATGCTTGACGTTGCCGGTATAGAAGTAGTGAATCTTGCCGTCGTGTACAAAGGCAGAACCAGAATACGCTCCGCTCGAATCCAAATCGGAATCGGGGAACAGCACAGGGCCGCGATTCTCGTACGTCACAAAATCCTTTGTTGTCAGATGATTCCAAAGCACTGGACCGCCATGCGCAGCATCGAATGGATCGTATTGGTGATAGATGTGATACGTATCACCGATCTGCACCAAACCGTTGGGGTCGTTGAGCCAGCCAAGCTCAGGCTCCACATGGAACAGGAGCCTATCGGGGTCGGACGCGATGCGACCCGCCGTCTCATCCTGTCCGGCACGCCACTGCTCATAGTCCGCGCGTGTCACCTTATTTTTTTGATTAAACATCGCAGTTGACTTTCTCGTCTATGGGGAAGGACGCTCGACTCACACGAGTCGAACGCCCTTCCCCAAATGGACTTATCCTCAGATTACGCTGAACGGCTCAACTAGAAGCTGACATCGAAACCAGCACCAGCACCCTCTTCATCAGTGGTCGGCACGCCCTTTGCCTTGTTGTAGGCAAAGATCAAGACGATCGGCACGATAAAGGCGATGAGATTGCCAGCCACATACCACACGAGCGTCTCGGGCGTGACGATGAGCAGGCCAAGCACGCCGGTCAGACCCTGACCGATGGCGCGCACCTCAAAGAGCTTCACGAAGGCACCGCCGCAGCCTGCACCGATGCAAGCGCAGATGAACGGGATGATCGAGTAGCGCATGTTTGCAGCAAAGATTGCGGGCTCGGAGATACCGACCAGCGTCGGGATAAAGGACGACATGCAGATGTTGCGCTCTTTGGAATGCTTCTTGTGAATGAGGTACATGCCGATGGCGCCGCCGCCCTGGGCGATGATGGAAACCGACCAGATGGCCTGGATGTAGTTGAAGCCAGTCGTGGCGACGAGGTTTGCCTCGATACCCTGGATGAACTGATGCGTACCGGTAACGACGAGCGGCTGCAGGAATGCGGCAAAGACAAAGGCACCGAAGACGCCCATCCTGTTGTACAGGATATCGATTACACCGGCGAGGACGTCGCCGATCAGGTTGCCGAGCGGGCCGAACACGGTGAACAGGGCGACGTTAGCAAGAATCAGGGTAACGGTCGGGACAAAGACGAACGAAACGACCTCGGGGATGTACTTCTGGGCAATCTTTTCGACCTTGGCCATAAACCAGGCAGTCAGGATTGCAGGGAACACGCCGCCCTGGAAAGCAACCATGGGAATGGAGAGCGGACCAAAGTTCCAGTACTCAGCACCCGTCGGGTCCATAACGAACGTGTTGCGGTTCATAAGGCTCGGGTGAACCATGACGATACCGACGAGGATGCCCAGAATCGGGTTACCGCCAAAACGCTTCACCGCGCTGTACATAACCAGGACAGGCAGGTAGTCAAACGTGGTGGCGATAATGGCAAAGAAGCTTGCGAGGTTCTTGAGGAACTCGCTGTGGTCGGCAAGGCTGCCCTCCATGCCAAAGAGGCCGTTGGCAACGATCAGCGACTTAAGGCCGATAATGATAGCAGCGCCGACGAAAGCGGGAATGATGGGGATAAAGATATCCGAGAATACCTTGAGGACCGAGAAGAACTTGCCCTTCTTGTCCGCCTCGGCGCCCTTGACCTCGGAAGCGCTGATCTCCTTAACGCCCGTCAGAGCCATAAACTCATCGTAGACCTTGTTGACGGTACCGGTACCGAAGATGATCATGAGCTGGCCGCTGTTGTACAGCACGCCCTTGACGCCATCGATGTTCTCGAGCTCGGCCTTGTTGTACTTGCTCGTATCCTTGAGCACCAGACGCAGACGCGTAACGCAATGCGTGGCGCCCTCGATGTTCTCCAGACCGCCGACGTTATCGACGACTTGCTGAGACACTACTTTGTAGTCCATGTTCCTCTCCATTCCCTTACGAAATCATAAAACGTTTTGATGCCATTACAGAGACGCGATCGTTGCATTTGCGCACTTGAGCGTACCGTCGGTGACCGTCAGTGCCACACCCTGGCCCTGCTTATTGCAGAAGCGCGCGTTAAGCGCAACATCATCGACAAAGATGGTCGCGATATCGTCGTCAACGACCAGGCGCACATGATGAGTGCCCTCGCCCTTAAAGAACAACGGACGCTCGAGGCCCATGTTGTTGACCTGGAACCACGGATACTGGGGGGCCGCCGTAAACTCGAGCTTGCCCTCACGCAGGTTGGCGCGGAACTCATAGGCAAGACCGGACTCGGCGTCCTCGGCAAGCTTCACCGAGAAGCCGGCAGCGTCACCGGCGAGCTCGATGTCGGCATCGAGCATATAGGTGGAACCGGCATCCGCGGCGAGCACCTGCTCGACCTTGCCCGACTCGCAGGAAAGCTCAAAGGCCTCGACTGCCTTAGCCTCGCCAAAGGCGCCAAGCATGCTGTCAGGGAGCTTGGTGCCGAGCGTTCCGTCGGCACGCTGAACGATCTCGAGAGGCATAAAGGTGCCACCCCACAGGTAAGAGCTGGGATCGCCACCCTCGTCACGCGTAGGAACCCAACCAAAGAGAACGCGGCGCTCGCCATCAAATGCGGTACGCGCGGCATAGTACGCGCGGCCATCGAATGAATCGTCAGCAGGAGTGATCCAAGGACCGTTGATGGAGCGAGACATGCGGTAACGGGTCTTGTTGCCATCACTGTACTCGGAGAACACCAGATACCACCAGTCGCCCATCTTAAAGAGATCAGGCATCTCGAACATGGTGTAAAGGCCCGGATTCCACCAGTCGCCCTGGAACTCCCAGGTATCCAGGTCCTTGGAGGTGAACTTGACCAGACGCCCGGTCATCAGACGCTTGTCCTCGCCCACGCGCGTGCCGAGGATGAGCATGTACTCTTCGTTCTCCTCATCCCAAAGCACAAAGGGATCGCGCCAGTTGCGGTCATCGTAACCTTCCTGGGGCGGAAGCAGCGTCTCGGCGATGTTCTTCTCCCACTTGACGGCGTCGTCACTCGTTGCGTGAAGAAGAACCTGCTTCATCAAGCGTGCGCGGACCTTATCGCGATTGCAACCAGTGTAGAGCGCATGGTACTTGTCGCCCACCTTAAACACCGTGCCGGCATAAACATACTGGTCGACTTCCTCGTCGCCGCCACGCTCAAGGCTCTCGCCAAAGTCCTTGTAGTTGACGAAATCCTTGGTCGTCGCGAGTGCCCAACCAAACGGCTCTCCGAAAGGGCCGGGGTTTCGCGTGTCACGCTGGTGATAGAGATAGAACGTGCCGTCCTCGCCGTACGGCATGATGTCGCCTACCCAAATTCCCTCAGGCTGGTAATACACCTTGTGCATCCGAGACTTCCTTTCCCACAAGATACTAACTCGGTACAACTGCAAGATATGTCAATCGTTTTCATATGTCAAACGTTTTCACACTAATACGTCTTTTCGCAGTTCCAGTCGTCGGCAAACGGTTGACATATGCCGGCGAACGGTCATCAGAGGCGTTTGAGGAATTCTTTTGGCACGGGATGAACTACGCGGTTTTGCCCTCAATGAGTTCAACGGGGAGCTTGGTATTCGATTCGGGCTTTTCACCGTTAACAAGAGCGATGATGGATTGCGCCGCGAGCTCTCCGATGCGATCGATATCTTGACGAACGGTTGTTAAGTCAGGCATAAACGTCATAGTGCGGCGGGCGCCATCCGCGCCCACGACCTTAATATCGTCCGGAGCGCTCAAGCCGCGCCGCTTCATCACATTGAGGCAGATGGCCGCCATCGTGTCGTCTCCCGCAAAGATGCCGTCAATATCGGGGTTCTCATCGAGGATCTTCGCAACGACCGCACTCTTTTCGTCGTCGGACTTAACGAACTCGACCTCACGGACAAGCGCGGGCAAACCGGCCTGCTCCACAACATCGTGGTAGGCATCGGTACGCTTATTGGCAGGCATACGCATGCGGCTATTGTTGCGCAGGCACAAGATGCGCGAACACCCGTCATCGATCAGGCGACGCGTGGCAAGTTCGCCGATGCCATAGCTGTCGCTCGCAATCTGAACAGAGGTCTCGCCAAGGTCGCAGTCGATACCAACCAGACTCAAGCCCATCTCGGCATACGCCTCGGCACCGATATTAAGCGAGTTGACGATGACGCCATCAACCATATTGCGCCGAAGCATATCGATATAAGAACGCTCAAGATCAGGTCGATTGGCGCTATTGCACAGCAACATCTTAAAACCGTTTTCGGCCAGGGTACGCTCAACGGCTTGGACCGCTTGGGCATGAAACGGGCTGCTGACATAGGGGACGATCATACCTATTAGATTCAGGCGACCGTTGAGCATGGCACGGGCGATATCGTTGGGCGTATAGTTGATGCGCTTCATCGCGGCATGGACCTTATCGCGGGTCTCTTGGCTAATATAGCCGCGATTATTAAGCACGCGAGATACCGTAGTAGGCGAAACCCCCGCCACCGCTGCAACTTCCTTGATGCCAGGCTTAGCCGAATCCTTAGAACGAGCGCCCTCGCGAGCCATAGCACCCTCCCCCATCAACATGTCATACGTTTACATACGAACAAAGCATACCCCAACAAGAGCGGGAAGACGGTAACAGTACAAGTAAGTAAACGACTCATCCAAATAATTAGGAGAGTTCCGCCTAAAGGGTGACTACACAGGACCCCAGCCGGGGCTGTTTGGGCTACCTCCCAAAACATTCCGCAGGACGCGAAGAGGCTCGCCGCACGAAGTGCGCAGCGAGCCTCTTTGCATGTCCGAGGACGTTTTGGGAGGTAGCCCAAACAGCCCCGGCGATCCTGCGGGAGTTAAACCCCTTTAGAACTTGTTGTGGAAGGTACGCGAAATGACCTCGTCCTGCTGCTCCTTGGTGAGCGTGTGGAAGTTCACGGCATAGCCGGAAACGCGGATGGTCAGCTGCGGGTACTTCTCGGGGTGAGCCTGAGCGTCGAGCAGCGTCTCACGGTTGAAGACGTTGATGTTCAGGTGGTGGCCACCCTTCTCGGCGTAAGCGTCGAGCATGTGGACCAGGTTGTCGGCCTGAGTCTCGGAAACTTCAGAAACCTTCATAATGTGTCTCCTTCAATCGATAGGCGCCAGCCGAAATCGGCGCACTAATCAGTAATCGTTATTGTTAGTATAGCACTAACAATAGTTACTCGCCCAGCTGATCAAGGTCGATATCACCAAAGAACACCTGGTCCTCCTTGCCGAGCGCGCCCGGGATGATGGAGAAGGTGTTGGAGATGCCGTCCTGGGCATCGCGGAACGGGAGCTTGGAAACCGAAGACAGCGAAGCGATGGCGCCCTGGCTATCGCGCTTGTGCATGGGGTTAGCACCCGGGGCGAACGGCTGGCCAGCCTTGCGGCCGTCGGGCGTGGAGCCGGTCTTCTTACCGTACACGACGTTGGAGGTAATGGTCAGAACCGAGGTCGTGGGCACGGAGTTGCGGTAGGTGTCGTTCATGCGGATGTACTCCATGAACTGGTGCACAACGTCGTGAGCGATCTGGTCGACGCGGTCGTCGTCGTTACCGTACTTGGGGAACTCGCCCTCGGTCTCGAAGTCGACGATGATGCCGTTCTCGTCACGGACGGGGTGAACCTTGGCGTACTTGATGGCGGACAGGGAGTCAGCCACGACGGAAAGGCCAGCGATGCCCGTAGCGAACCAGCGGTGCACGTGCTTGTCGTGCAGAGCCATCTGGATGCGCTCGTAGCAATACTTGTCGTGCATGTAGTGAATGATGTTCAGCGAGTTGACGTACACGCCAGCGAGCCACTTCATCATGTCGTTGTACTTGGCCATAACGTCATCGTAATCGAGCGTGTCGCCCTCGACGGCGCGATACTTGGGGCCGACCTGCTTCTTGGAGACCTCGTCAACACCGCCGTTGAGTGCGTACAGCAGGCACTTGGCCAGGTTGGCACGAGCGCCGAAGAACTGCATCTCCTTGCCAATGCGCATGGAGGACACGCAGCAGGCGATGCCGTAGTCGTCGCCGTGGTAAACGCGCATGAGGTCGTCGTTCTCGTACTGGACCGAGGAGCTGGCGACAGAAGTCTTGGCGCAGAACTTCTTGAAGTTCTCGGGAAGACGGGTCGACCACAGAACGGTCATGTTGGGCTCGGGGCTGGTGCCCATGTTCTCGAGCGTGTGCAGGTAGCGGAAGCTCATCTTGGTAACGAGCGTACGGCCGTCAACACCCATGCCGCCGATGGACTCGGTGACCCACTGCGGATCGCCGGTAAACAGGGCCTGGTACTCGGGGGTACGGGCAAACTTGACCATGCGGAGCTTCATGATGAAGTGATCCACGAACTCCTGGATCTGCTCCTCGGTGAAGGTGCCGTTGGCAAGGTCGCGCTCAGCGTAGATGTCGATGAACGTAGAGGTACGGCCGATGGACATAGCGGCGCCGTTCTGCTCCTTGACGGCAGCGAGGTAGGCGAAGTACATCCACTGGATGGCCTCCTGCGTGTTGGTAGCAGGTTTGGAAATATCGAAACCATAGGTCTCGGCCATCATCTTGAGCTCGCCGAGGGCGCGGATCTGCTCCTGCAGCTCCTCGCGATCGCGGATGTTGTCGGCGGTCATGACCGTCGGGGTGGAAGCCTTCTGGGCCTCCTTATCCTTGATCAGGTAGTCGACGCCGTACAGGGCGACACGACGGTAGTCGCCGATGATGCGGCCGCGGCCATAGCCATCGGGCAGACCGGTGATAATGTGAGCCGAGCGGCAAGCACGCATCTCGGGGGTGTAGACATCGAAGACGCCGGCGTTGTGGGTCTTGCGCTCGAAGGTGTAGCGCTCGACGACGTTCTCGTCGATCTTGTAGCCGTGCTGGCTGGCAGCCTGGCAAGCGATGCGGATACCACCGTTGACGTGCAGAGCGCGCTTGAGCGGCTTGTCAGTCTGGAGGCCGACGATGGTCTCCTTCTCGCGGTGGGCGTTATCGATGTAGCCAGCGGGGTGGCTCACGATACCCGTGACAGTCTTGGTGTCCATATCGAGGACGCCGCCCTGCTCGCGCTCCTTGAGCAGCAGGTCGAGGACCTCGCCCCACAGCTCCTTGGTACGCTCGGTCGGACCGGCGAGGAACGATTCGTCGCCCTCGTAGGGGGTGTAGTTCTTCTGGATGAAGTCTCGGACGTCAACCTCTCCCGTCCAGATGCCTTCCTTGAAGCCTTCCCATGCCTCCTGCATTGTGTAACCACGCTCCTAGTTACGTATAATGCGGCGCTCTCTCACACCGCTGCTTATTGAATTCTTGAATGTTCGGGTTGAATGACCGGCTTCATTCGCCTTCCATCGCGCGTTAGCACAGGGAAAAACGTTTGTCCACCTTGGAACTGCAACCCAAAACCCAAGATTTCACCCGTCTGAGAAGGATAACATAGCCACCCCCTTCATCAGGGCTGTTATATGTTTCTTTTTTTATACCATTAGGGCGTTTTTAACAAATCCGCAGGAAATGCGAGCGTGAACAACTACCGTTCACCGATTTGTTTGGTATTTTCCTTGCCTTTGTACGACGTTCACTCTAGCTGTTATGCCAGCTTTAGCAGGGTAAAGTGCCCCAGAGACCCACAGAAACTGCAGGGCGGCCACGGGATTTCCCCCGGGGCCGCCCTGTGGCGTGGCTAGTTATTTAGCTTTGATTGCCGCTTGGCATTAGGCGGCTGCGGTGACCCTGTCGGCCGCGGCCTTTTTGCTGTCGCCGTGACCCTGGCCCTCAAAATGCTTGTAGCACCAGCTGGTGACCAGCGGGGTCAAAATGGCCGTCACGATGGCGCACGCTGCAACCTGCGCCGTAGCCGTCGCGAGCACGGCGCCACCGTACATGGCCTCGTTGACACTCGCCATGGCGGCAGGCGTGGCCACATTGGCTCCGGCGCAGCTCGAAATGGCCGCACCTGCGACACCCGTACCGCCCGTGAACTTATCGACCGCGATGACGGGAATTGCAAAGACCACCGAGCAGATCACGCCGAGCAGGATGCCGGGAAGACCGCCGTTGATGAGCTGGCCAAAGGTCATGGTCGAGCCCATGGCAAAGAAGACGAGCACGATGATGGCGGAAAGTGCCGGAGCCATCATCTTCTTAAAGCTCGGGAAGAGGTTACCCAGAATAATGCCGACGACGATCGGCAGGATGGCGCCCACGAGCGACCAGCCGATCGGAGCCTGGCCAGCAGCGCCGAGCACGATCATTGTGACCGGAGGGCCGACAACGAGTGTGGTGATGGCGACGGCGCCACGTTCGGCCTCGTTGCCCATGGTGCCCATCAGACCAGCGTACATAGCGTTGTTGGCGCCGGTGCAAGCCGCCAGCATCACCATGGCAGAGATGCCAAACAGGTTGTCGTTGAATACATAAAGGATGAGCAGCGACACGGCAACGACCACGATCTGCTTGACAGCGATGATGATGGCGCCGCGTGCAGCGGCGGCAGGAGCACTTTTAAACGAAATCGTCGTACCGACGATGAGCAAAAAAGCGCCCACGAGCGGGCTTGCACCCTGCTGGGTCATGCCAAGCGTAAAGCTGCCGAGCGTTTTGAACAGGTCGGGGAATAGCGTGTTGAGCAAGCAGCCCAGCAAAAGCGGCACCAAAATATTGGCGCCCGGGATGGAGGACATCTTAAAGAACGGCTCCTTTGCAGCCGGCGCCTCCACCGCAGTCGATTCACTCATATATATCTCCTTTGGATGCATGCGAATCGTAGCCGCACGCGCCTATGTCAGAAAGAAGGCGACAACCCCGATTCTCCAGGGTCGCCGCCAAACGATTACCGCGGGGTATTACCCGTCCAGGACGATGCCGCCGTCGCAGTCACCGATCTCGCCGTTCACGAAGCTGGCGAGGTCGGAAGCGAAGAACAGCACCATCTGCGCAGGCTCGCTGGCCTGGGCGGCGCGGCCCAGAGGAATACCGTTGATGATGCGCTGAGAGTTCTCGTCAGAAAGGATCGACGTCATGTCGGTAAGCGTGAGCGACGGGCACACAGCGTTGCAGCGGATGCCGAACTTACCGCCCTCCTTGGCGACCGCCTTGGTAAGGCCGTTGACACCGGCCTTGGAGCTCGCGTAGGCCGCGGTGCCGAGCAGGCCGCCGCCGATCTTGCCAGCAACGGAGCTCACGTTGACGATAGTGCCGGCATGTGCCGCCTTAAAGTGCGGGTACACGGCATTCATCATGGTAAAGGTGCCGTTGAGGTTGATGTCGATGGTGCGACGCCACTCGGTGTCGTCGATCTCGTCAAACTTCTTGGTGCTGATGACACCGGCGCAGTTGATCAGGATGTTGGTTTGCGGCAGGTCCGTAAAAATCTGCTCGACGGTCTCGCGCGCCTTGGGCGCATCGGCGACATCGAGCTGATAGAACTTGTTGCCCTCGCCAAGCTCGGCCACAGCCGCCTCGCCCTTAGCAGCGTTCCTTGCGATGAGCGCGACGTGTCCGCCGCCCGCAACGATACCCTTGGCAATCTCGAGGCCAATGCCCTGAGTGCCACCGGTAACGATCGCGGTTTTACCCGTGAAGTCAAATGCCATGACTCCAACCCCCTTGATTCAGATGTCTCCTTGCGGGAAGTTGGAGCATCGCACATGGCGATAAATGAGTCCCAGTCGTCATGGTGGTGACAACCCCTCGCCTAACCGCGGGCATGATAGTTCTTTGAAACGCTTCAGCAATTGAATTATTTTAAGTCTTTATGCGCTCTTAATATTGCCCACTGCATGAGGCCCGCATATGGGGGTATCATCTTCTACCAAAAATAGTTTCTAGTGTTAGGGGTTTTCGGTGAAAGATACCGATTTCCGTGAACTTGGGCGTCAGCTCCTTACCGAGTTCGGCAGTATGCATCAGCGCATTTCGCGCTTTGCGGACAAAGCCCTCAGTGGTGAGATGGCCGTCATGCGCGCCCTCATGCTCGCTGGCGGTTCGCTCACGCCAAGCGAACTCGCCGATCGTGCCTGGGTCTCGAGCGCCCGCATCGCCAATATCCTGCGCGCTCTCGAAGCCAAAGGCTGGGTCGAGCGCGAGCACTCAAAGACCGACCGTCGTCGCGTACACGTCACGGTGACCGACAAGGGATTCCATGATCTCGAAATCAAGCATCGGGAATTCGAGGACCGCACCGCGGCCTTCCTCGAGCAGCTCGGCGAAACAGATACCCAAGAGATGGTGCGCCTTCTTAGGCGTGCCAACGAAATTATCGACCGCAATCAAGAAAGGAGAGATGCCGAGTGAGGATTCTCAAGCTCTTTAAAAAGCATGTCCTGGCACTGTTCGCAGCTATCGTACTTATCGTAATCAGCTGCAACGCCGATCTGGCGCTGCCTACGTATATGAGCGACATCGTCGACGTGGGCGTGCAGCAAGGCGGTATCGCCTCGCCCGTACCTGACACCATTCGCACCAAATCGCTCGACGACCTCGAACTCTTTATGAGCGATAAGGACGCCAAAGCTGTGGAGGCCGTGTTTAGCAAGGCGGATAATAACGGCATTCGAACGTACAAGGGCACCGAGGAGGAGCGCGCCGACGGCGGCAAGATTGCCGACATCGTGAGCCTGCCCGAGACCGTCGTCCTTTCGTTCAACCAGGGCATTGACGCCAACTCCATGGATGACATGATGGGTTCGTCCAGCGAGAATAACAACAACGCCGCCCAGGCCATGCCCACCCCCGAGCAGATGGCGGCAATGACGCCCGAGCAGCTCGCCGAGATGCAGCAGAAGGCCGCGGCGGCGCAGAACATGCAAAAGCAGATTGATACCGACGGCGGTAAGATCACCATGAAGAGCCTGCGCCTAGGCGTTGAAGGCGGCCTTATCGACCAGGGCAAGCTCGTCGAGGGTGCCAACGATATGGCGGACAAAATGGGCTCCATGTCGGGTTCCATCGTGACCCAACGCGCCGTGAGCTATGTACAAGACGAGTACAAGGCGCAGGGCATCGACCCCGCCGACGTGCAGAACGCCTATCTGGGTCGCATGGCAACCACGATGTTTGGTCTGTGCCTGATCTCGCTCATCGCCACCATCCTGACCGGCGCCGTGGCCTCGCGCACCGCCTGTTCCATCGCACGCGACCTGCGCCGCGAGACCTTCAACAAGGTTATGCACTTCTCGCCGGCCGAGGTGGGCAAGTTTAGCCAGGCCTCGCTCATCACCCGCTGCACCAACGACATTCAGCAGATTCAGATGGCCGCAACCCTGTTTATCCGCATGTGCCTGATGGCCCCCGTCATGGGCATCGTCGCCGTCATGCGCGTCCTGGCCAACCACACCGGCCTGGAGTGGACCATCGCCGTGGCCATCATCGCGGTCTCGGCCGTCGTCGGCGTGCTTATGGGCCTCACCATGCCCAAGTTCAAAAAGATGCAGAGCTTTGTGGACCGCGTGAACCTTACCGCCCGCGAGCTGCTCGACGGCCTTATGCCCATCCGCTCGTTCAACCGCGAGGAGCATGAGCTCGAGCGTTTTGACAAGGCTTCGCTCGACCTAATGACCACGCAGCTCTACACCAATCGTGCCATGAGCTTTATGATGCCGCTCATGATGCTCGTCATGAACTGCATCACCGTGCTTATCGTCTGGTTTGGCGCGCAGGGCGTGTCCGATGGCGTGATGCAGGTCGGCAACATGATGGCGTTTATCTCCTACACCATGCAGATCGTCATGGCGTTTATGATCCTCACCATGGTTTCGGTCATCCTGCCCCGCGCCGAGGTCGCAGCCGAGCGCGTGGAAGAGGTCATCACCTGCCCCACGAGCATCAACGACCCCGCCTCGCCCAAACTGCCCGCGGCCGGCGCACCGCGCGGTGAGCTCACCTTCCGCGACGTGAGTTTCCAGTATCCCGATGCCCGCGCTGACGTCATTAGCGGCGTGAACTTCACCACGCATGCCGGTCAGATGCTCGGCATCATTGGTTCCACGGGCTCGGGCAAGTCCACGCTCGTACAGCTGATTCCGCGCCTGTACGACGTCACGGGCGGCAGCATTTCACTCGACGGTATCGACGTGCGCGATATGACCCTTTCCGAGCTTCGCCGCCGCATTGGTTACATCCCTCAGCAGGGGCGTCTGTTCTCGGGCACCGTGGAGAGCAACCTTAAGTTTGCCGGCGACATGGTAAGCGACGAGAACATGCACGAGGCCGCGCGCATCGCCCAAGCCGAGGACTTTATCGCCGAGCGCGAGGGCGGCTACGACTCCCCCATCAGCCAGGGCGGCTCCAATGTCTCGGGCGGTCAGCGCCAGCGTCTGGCCATCGCCCGCGCGTTGGCAAAAAAGCCCGAGGTCCTGGTGTTCGATGACTCGTTTAGCGCCCTCGACTACAAGACCGACGCGCGCCTGCGCGAAGAGCTTGCCAAAAACGTTACCGACGCCGCGCTCGTTGTCGTAGCCCAGCGCATCGCGACCATCATGCACGCCGACCAGATCATCGTGCTCGACGACGGCCACGTGGTGGGCACTGGTACGCACGAGGAGCTGCTGCACAGCTGCCCGGCGTACCTGGAGATCGCACAGTCGCAGCTTTCCGCCGAGGAGCTGGGGCTCACTCAAGAAGAAATTGCAGCCGTTATGGAGGGAGGCGAGCACTAATGGCAGACGAGACCAAGACTCAGATTCCCAAGCCCACCCGCCAGCGCGGTCCCATGGGCCGCATGGGTGGCATGGGCCGCGGCGAGAAGGCCAAGGACTTTACGGGCGCCATGCGGCAGTTGCTCGGCTATATCGGTCAACACAAGGTTGCCGTGCTTGCCGCCGTCGCCTTTGCCGTGTGCTCGGTCGTCTTTAACATTGTGGGACCCAAGGTGCTCGGCCAGGTTACGACCAAGCTGTTCGAAGGCCTGGTCGCCAAGGTCAACGGTACCGGCGATGTCGACTTTGCCTGGATCGCCAAGACGCTCGGCTTTTTGCTCTGCCTGTATCTGGCAAGCTCTGTTTGCAGCCTCATCCAGGGCTGGCTCATGACCGGCGTCACGCAAAAGATTTGCTACCGCATGCGCAAGGAGATCGCCGCCAAGATCGCTGTCGTGCCGATGAGCTACTTTAACGGACACAGCAAGGGCGATGTGCTCAGCCGCATCACCAACGACGTCGATACGCTGGGTCAGTCGCTCAACCAGAGCGTGACGCAGCTCATCACGTCGGTGACGCAGATTATCGGCGTGCTCGTCATGATGCTGTCGATCAGCCTGCCGCTTACCGGCGTCACCGTGCTCACACTGCCGGCCGCCGCGATTATCCTGACCGTGATGATTCATTTCTCGCAGCCGTACTTCCGCGAGCAGCAGCAGGTCCTGGGCACCGTCAACGGCATTATCGAGGAGGACTTTGCCGGCCAGAACGTCATTCAGGTGTTCGACCGCGCCGAGGCCTCAATCGAAGAGTTCGACCGTCAAAACGACCGCCTCTTTATTAGTGGCTGGCGCTCGCAGTTCCTGTCGGGCCTGATGATGCCGCTTATGAGCTTGGTGGGCAACATGGGCTACGTGGGCGTCGTCGTGGTGGGCGCACAGCTCGCGCTGACCGGCAATGCCACGCCCGGCGACATCCAGAGCTTTATCCAGTACGTTCGCAACTTTACGCAACCCGTGCAGCAGCTGGGCAACGTGAGTAACACGATGCAGTCTATGGCCGCTGCCACCGAGCGCGTCTTTGAGTTCCTGGCCGCGCCCGAGGAGGAGCAGAAGGCCGACGCGCAGATTCCCGAAAAGCGCCCTGGCCATGTGGAGTTTGACCACGTCAAGTTTGGCTACACGCCCGACAAGACCATCATCCACGACTTTAGCTGCGAGGCACAGCCCGGCCAGACCATCGCCATCGTCGGTCCCACCGGCGCCGGCAAGACCACGCTCATTAAGCTGCTACAGCGCTTCTACGACGTGGACGGCGGCTCGCTGCGCGTCGATGGCGTCGACGTACGCGATTGGGACCGCGCGGCACTGCGCGGCGAGTTTGCCATGGTGCTGCAGGATACGTGGCTGTTTAACGGCACCATCCGCGAGAACATCCGCTACGGACGCCCCGATGCAAGCGATGCCGAGGTCGAGGCCGCTGCACGCGCTGCACGCTGCGACCACTTTATCCATACGCTCGCCGGCGGTTACAACTTTATGATCAACGAGGAAGGCACCAACCTTTCGCAGGGCCAACGCCAGCTCGTGACCATTGCCCGCGCCATTTTGGCCGACCGCCCGGCGCTGATTTTGGACGAGGCGACATCCAACGTCGATACCCGCACCGAGGAGCTTATTCAGCGCGCCACGGATGCGCTGATGCAGGGCCGTACCAGCTTTGTTATCGCACACCGCCTGTCCACGATCCGCAACGCCGACGTGATCTTGGTAATTCGCGACGGCGACATCGTCGAGAAGGGCACGCACGACGAGCTGCTCGCCCAAGGCGGCTTCTACGCCGACCTGTACAACTCGCAGTTCGACGAAGCGGCGTAAATTCTGCCGCAGGGAACGAATAACACCCGAGAACGGGGGCGCAGGACAACCTGCGCTCCCGTTTTTTGTTCTGCGACCCTCAAACCGCCTCCCCTGGGACCAAATTGACGACCTCTTCCAAGCCACGTGGCATCATTCCATTCCAGGGCCAGCCAACGTTTACCCAGATAAAACCTGCCAAAATAAACCTGTCCCTTTTTGGCAGGTTTTGGGGTGATGAGGGCTTGCACTTTAGCGTGCGACAGCGGATAATGCCGAGCATTCGACAATGCACACTTTGTCTTATTTGATTGAGGAGGCCCCGTATGGCTATGGAATTCAAGCGCAGGTTGCCGATCCCCATGGAAATCCGCGAGGAAATGCCGCTTTCCGCCGATCTTACCGCCAAAAAACAGGCATTCGACGCCGAGGTCGCCAAGGTCTTTACCGGCGAGGACGCGCGCAAGGTGCTCATCATCGGCCCGTGCTCTGCCGACCGCGAGGACTCGGTGCTTGAGTACATGAGCCGACTGGCCAAGGTCGCCGAAGAGGTCAAGGACAAACTCATCATCATTCCGCGCGTCTATACCAACAAGCCGCGCACCAAGGGCACTGGCTACAAGGGCCTGCTGCACAACCCCAACCCCGAGGCTCCCGACGACCTGCTCGAGGGCGTCAAGGCCATCCGCCATATGCACCTGCGCGTCATCGAGGAGACCGGTTTCTTTACCGCCGATGAGATGCTCTACCCGTCCAACTACCAGTACCTCGTCGACCTGCTGAGCTACGTCGCCGTGGGCGCGCGCTCGGTCGAGAACCAGGAGCATCGTCTGGTGTCGAGCGGCATTTCGGTGCCTGTGGGCATGAAGAACCCCACCGCCGGTTCCACCACCGTCATGCTCAACTCCATCTACGCCGCCCAGGCACATCAAAGCTTCATCTTCCGCAACTGGGAGGTCGAGTGCGACGGCAATCCGCTCGCGCACGCCGTCATGCGTGGCTACATTGGTCTCGACGGTCGTACCTACCCCAATTACCACTACGAGCATCTGGAGCGTCTGGCCGAGCGCTATACCGAGCATGCCGGCTACGCCAACCCGGCGGCGGTCATCGACTGCAACCACGACAACTCGGGCAAGCGCCCGCTGGAGCAGCACCGTATCTGCAAGGAGGTGCTCGACAGCTGCCGCCGCAACGAGTCCATCTCCAAGCTGGTCAAGGGCTTTATGATCGAATCCTACCTGGAGGACGGCAACCAGTCTGTCGACGGCGGCGTCTTTGGCAAGTCCATCACCGACCCGTGCCTGGGCTGGGAAAAGACCGACTACCTCATCCACGAGATCGCAGAGCGGGTGTAGGTTACGGCGTTTTACCAAACGCCGTAACCGGCCGACGCTGCAAACCCGCCAGAGCGGCAATCTGCCTTTCAGCTTCGACGGCATGACCAAAAGGTCAATGCCGCCTCGCTTCAAGGCACCTTGCTCGCGTGTACGGGTTTTCGCTGACGTTTTTCGACCTGCATCGTTGCCAGGGTTGGCACCAATGACTAATGCGGTAACAAGCTGCGTCGGTCCGATTGATCGGCTGGGTTTTCGAGGTGCCCCAGGTCGCCGCGAAAGAGGAGCGAAGCGTACTTTGGTACGCGTGCGACGGTTTGAGCGGCGAGATGGGGTGCCTCAGGAAGCCAGACGATTAAGCGTCGGCGTGATTGGCTGGGTTTCCGAGGTGCGGCAGATTGCCCTGAAAGAGGAGGGCATAGACCTTAAGGGTCATGCCCGACGATTGAAGGGCAAGGTGCCGTACCCCGGGAAGACAGACAATTACGCCGAGGGCTCCTGCTGCGTGATGCAGTGGATGTTGCCGCCGCCGTAGACGACCTGGTCGGACTTGACGCCCACGCACTTGTAGACGCCCTCGCCCCAGACCTCGTCGTAGATCTCCTGGAGCGTGTCAACGGCCAGCCGGTCGTTCTCGTCGCCGTACTGCGGGACGATAACGCCGTGGTTGGTGACCAGGTAGTTCATGTAGGAGGCGATCAGCGGCTCGTCGGCGACGCGCGGCTCGGCGTTCTCGTCGGCGTCGATGGTGTCGCAGGAAGCCCGATCCATGAACAGTGGGTTCACGGGCATGCAGAGCTTGTAGACCTTCAGCTTGCGGCCCTTGGCGTCAACGGCGTTGGAGAGGGTCTCGTAGGCGGCGTGGCACTGCTCGTAGAACGGGTACTCGGGGTCGTCAGTCCAGATGCAGACCATGACGCCCGGGGCGATGAAGGTGGCGACGTCGTCGATGTGGCCGTTGGTCTCCTCGGGGTCGATGCCCTCCTTGACCCAGATGACCTCCTCGACGCCGAGGTAGTCCTTGAGGTGCTCGGTCATGTACCCGCGAAGCTCCTCGCTCCAGGGCTCGAACTTCTTGCGGTACTTGGGCCAGAGGGACTCGGGGTCCTCCTCCTCCTCGAGCACCGCGGAGCAGGTGCGGCCCGGGGAAAGCAGGCACTGGTCGGTCACGACCACGGTGCCCTCGCCGTCGACGGTGATGGAACCGCCCTCGAGGATCATGTCGTCGGGACGATAACGACGACAGCCGGAGAGCTCGGCCATCTTGAGGGCGATCTGCTCGTCCTTGTCCCACGGGAAGTAGAGGCCGTCGATGAGGCCGCCGTAGCCGTTGAAGTGCCAGTGGTTGGCGCGCTTCTCGCCCTTGCCGTTGATGACGTAGGTGGCGCCGGTGTCGCGGAACCAGGCGTCGTCGGTGGTCATCTCGACGACGGTGACGTTCTCGTCGTTCTCGAAGACGGCCTTGCAGTTGGCGTAGTCGACCTGGTTGGCGCACATGTAGACCGGGGTGAACTCGGCGATGGCGCGGGCGATGGCGGCATACTGCCTCTGGGCGGGCTTGGCGCCGTGGGCCCAGGTGTCGGTGCGGTGGGGCCAGCCCATCCACACGCGGTCCTGGGGGGCGAACTCGGCGGGCATGAAGAAGCCGTCGGCCCTCGGGGTGGACTCGGACTCGGTAATCGTGCGCATAAGGCTTCCTCCAAATCAAACGACCGATGTCTCGATCTGTAACATCTAGGGGCCGAATCCCCGTCTTGTTGTTACAGATCGAGACAAACCGTATGGCTCGAGATAAACAATCTCAATCTATAACAGATAGAGGCGATTTTGCCAGCCATATGTTACAGATTGAGATAGACGTAAAAACCACCACAAAGGTACCTGTCCCCTTTGTGGTGGTTCTGGACTAGAAGGTTACTCGCTGTAGCGGGTGGCTATGGCTGCTCGCACCATTCCGGTACTCATAAGGTAGGTCACCAAGAAGTAGCCACCGTATGCTGCCAGGAAGATTGCACAGGTGAGGCCCACGGTGCCGCCGATGCTCATATTTCCGAATATGCTCACCAACTCGATAATCACGTTAAGTGCCACAAAGGAGTGCGCCAAGCCCACCGCCAACGGGAACAGGAAGAACACCGCTTGTTGTGCCATCACCGAATGGCGAATCTGGCGGTCGTCGCAGCCGATCTGTGCCAGCACACGATAGCTGCGGCTGCCGTCGGCCACGTTGGAGAGTTGCTGGATCGATAGAATCGCCGCGCATGCAACAACCAATACAAAGCCGATGTAGATGGCTAGGTAGCTAATAAGACCGTTCATTTGCGCTGCTTGCGTGTACATCTCGGAGCGTGTGATGAAGGCTCCCCAAAACCCCGGCTCCTTGCCGTCAACGAGCAGATTGTCGAGCAGAGTGTATTTAATGCTCTCGTCTGCCTCGGTCGTATCCATCCCCTGTTTGTAGTTAACGAGCAGGCTACTGGAATACGGCTGCAGATTAAGTTGGGACAACAGTTCGTCGGCAACGACGACGGTACCCGGATTACTGCCCATCGCCGAGTTGGCGATGGCCGCCGTATCTTCGTCCGACTTATCAGTTGCGGGTTTGAGCGTATGCCCGCCCAAGGTAAGGGCATGGCCGCCAGCCATATACTTGGTGTACAGGTCGACCAGCTCGCCGCCCATATCACACGTGAGCAGATATTGGTCGCGGCCAATGCTCACCGGCTCCTCGCCCATCATCTGGCGCAGTTTGTTGTACTGGCTCGCCGGCGTCACAAACAGACCCATCGTATCGGCATTGCTACCCCCGAACGCCTTGGGAAGCTTTTCGCCCATGGTCTTGCACATCTCACTTGGAGTCACCGAAGGATCCGAGCCGCCAAGCGGGTAACTCAGATACGAATCGATCTGCACATGCTCACCGGCAACATCGGCGATATTGACCTTCTTGCCGGTCTCGTCGTTGCTGTCCGCCGACTTGCCCTCGCCGTGCCATGCGGGGTACAAATCGACCGTTGTATCGGCCAACGCCATGCGATCGGCCTCATCAGACGGATTGACGTACCCCTTGTAGTAGTCGAACGTATCGGGCGTGTAATAGACATACATCTGAGACACGTCTACAGGGTTATAGCGCTCCAGGTTTTCGTTCATCACATTGGCAATCGACATACCGCACGTCACCGAGGTGATGGCCAAAAACAGGAGCATCGCGATGACGCCCATCGAAAAGCACACCGTGTTGACCTTGGCCGCAAGCTGGCGCACGATAAACATGTTGAGGCCGCGCCAATACACGCCGCGCAGGCTCTGCAGCAGCTTGATAAGCATGCCCGAGAGTCCCCAGAACAGGGCAAAGGTGCCCACGGTAACCATAGCGGTCGTAATGCCAAACTGGTTCATGGCCTCTTGCAGCTTGCTGTCCGTCGCGGTTAGCGGGAACCCATCACGTAGCAGACGGTAATAGGCCACGCCCACAAGCACCACGCCCACGGCAAAGATGGCAATCGCGATCCAGGGGTTGCGTGTCTTGATGCTCTCGTTGCGACGCTCGGCACCCATAAGCTCGATGAGTTTGGTACGACGCACGGCGCGAAGGTTCAGCAGTAGCGTGAGCACAAACATTACGAGCATGCAGGCAAGGGTCAGGTTGAACGCATGCACCGAGAAAAAGAAGCGGAAATTGGCGATCTGTGTCTTAAAGAGCGAGGCCGTAAAGAACGTCATGAGCTGGGAGAGTCCCACACCCAGCACAATGCCGGCGACAAAGGCCACAACCGATACTATCACGGTCTCGAGCGCCATGATCGTGGCGACGCGCCCACGCCCCATGCCGAGTACCTGGTACAGGCCAAACTCCTTCTTGCGGCGTTTCATGATGAAGTTATTGGCATACACCATCAAAAAGGCCATGACACCGGCCAAAAAGTACGTCAGGTAGCCGAGCATGCTGCCCATAACCTGCGCCAAGCCCTCTTCATCGATTCCGGCGATGTCGACCTGCATCGAGATGGTGTTAAAGGCATAGAAGACCGTGACGCCCAGGGTGAGCGTCAAAAGGTAGACGAGGTAGTCGCGGCCGGCGCGGCGGACGTTGCCCCAAGCGAGTTTACAGAGCATCGGAGCCCTCACCGCCCATCATGGCAACGACCTCCATAATGCGGTCGAAGAACTCGCGGCGGTCGGTGTCTCCGCGGCGCAGCTCGGTGAAGATCTTGCCGTCGCGAATAAACAGCACACGGCTCGTGTAGCTGGCGGCAAAGCTGTCGTGCGTGACCATGAGCACGGTGGCGCGCAGGCGGCGGTTAAGGGCCTCCAGGCTCTCGAGCAGCAGGCGAGCGCTCTTGGAATCGAGGGCGCCGGTGGGCTCGTCGGCCATGATCATGGTGGGGTCGGTGACGAGCGCGCGAGCCGCGGCAACGCGCTGCTGCTGACCGCCGGACATCTGGTAGGGATACTTGTCGAGCACCTGACTGATGGACAGGCGCGCTGCCACATCCTGCACGCGGGTCGAGATCTCTGCCGAGTTTGTGCGGGCGATGGTGAGCGGCAGGGCGATGTTCTCGCGTGCCGTGAGCGTATCGAGCAGGTTGGAGTCCTGGAAGATAAAGCCAAGCTCCTCGCGGCGGAACTGCGAAAGCTTAGCCTGCTTCATGCGCGTCACGTCCTGGCCGTTGATGCGGATCGCGCCGCTTGTGGCACTATCGATGGTCGACACGCAGTTGAGCAACGTCGACTTACCCGAGCCCGAAGCGCCCATGATGCCAACGAATTCGCCGCGGTTGACGGTAAAGCTGACGTCGTTGAGCGCGCGGGTCACGTTGCCCAGCACTCCGTATACCTTTTCGAGATGCACGACTTCCAGTACCGGGGTCGCCATGTGCGTGGTTTGCATACCGAGTCCTTTCTTGCGATTAGTCTACGGCATCTATAGTCGCAAGAAGCCGAGTCGGCTACCATCGATATCGCTTACGCTTGCCTTACCGTTGCGTAAGGTAGGGGTAGTCTTTTTGGGACGGGGCTTTTTTAGCTACCCTATCCGTAGCCTTCGAAGCATGAGGCCGCATTTGACATAGGGTAGCTAAAAAAGCCCCGTCCCAAAAAGACTACCCAAATGAGCTGCCTTGTCATGTGTTGATGTTAAGGGAGGACTCCTGTTGAAGACTGTTCATGTTGCCGCTGGGATCATTCGCAAGGAAGGATCCGATGAGCTGCTTGCCGTGCAGCGCGGCTACGGCGACATGCGGGGACTTTGGGAGTTCCCCGGTGGCAAGCTCATGCGCGGCGAGACGCCCGAGGACGCCGTACGCCGCGAGCTCATGGAAGAGCTGCAGGTCAAAGTCACCAACCTGCGCGATTTCTATACCGTTGAGTACGACTACCCCGATTTTCATCTCTCCATGGAGTGCTACTACTGCTCGCTGGCTAAAGAATCCGATGAGCCCCAGAAGCACGACCGCCAGCTCGATATCCGCTGGATTCCGCGCACCTCGCTTGCCACCGTTGAGTGGATGCCCGCCGACAAAGGGCTTATCGATGCTCTGATTGAGTTGAAGGAAGATCGGCTTGAGGCCAACGGCGCCGCCGATGACGCCACGCCCAACACGGCCGACAAACCCGCCACCAAACCCAAGCGCGCACCTAAGCGCCGCAGCAAAAAGCGTCCCAAACCAGGTCTGCTCGACGGCATCGATACCTCGGACCTCTCCGCTGACGAGCGCGAACTGGTGCGCCGTCGCGCCGCTATAAAAAAGTCCATGAAGGGCAACAAGCGCGCCAACACCAAACCCGAGCTGCTCGTTCGCCAGCGCCTGCGGGCAGCGGGCCTTACGGGATACCGTCTGGAATGGAAGGTACCCGGCAAGCCCGACATCGCCTTTCCCGGGCGCAAGATCGCCATTTTCGTCAACGGCTGCTTTTGGCATCGCTGCCCTAAGTGCAATCCGAGCCAGCCCAAGCGCAATGTTGAGTTTTGGGAGGCAAAGTTTCGCCGCAACGTCGAGCGCGACCGAGCCGCCATCGACGCGCTTACCCAAATGGGCTGGACGCCCATCACCGTCTGGGAATGTGAGCTCAAGAAAGACCGCATCGACGCCACCATGGAAAAGGTCATCGAACAGGTACGCGCCGCCGCACCGCAGCGCTAACAGCGATCAGTCACACGCTCCGCACGTCCGCGCCACATCCGAGCCGCAAACCTTAGAAAGCCCTTAAGCTCAAAACCTTTCAAGAGTGTTATTCGATACCTTTGACCTGCGGTTTCATTGTTATATCAAACCTGATTAAGCCTTTCTTTAGCGCTTCTTTGCAGCAGCCGCGGCATAATACTGCCAACGCACGAGACCTAGCAGCACACCCCGTGCGCAACCTTTTGGTGAACATCGAGGAGGCCGCATAAGCATGCATTCTTCCAATGACGCAGCACAGCAGCCATCCCTAAAACATGCAGGCTTTTTCTCCTTCCCCCCGACACAGAGAAACGGCCTCCTCGACTCCCCCACCACAAAAGCCAAACGCTCAACCGATCAGAATCTCAACTTGCGAATATCCTTTGATAAGCTCCAAGCATCCCTAAACAAGTCATTCCCCAACCAAACCCGGGCATACTAACCCCCACCAACAAAGCGCCCCCGCGCACCACTATTCCGCCCCAACGCCACAAGGGCGATCGAGCAGGGCCGTCCGGAAACGGAAAAGGGCCTATCTCTCAGAACATTCCGCAGGACGGAGGAAGCCCCGCAGCGCGTGCGCGCAGCGGGGCTTCCGACATGTCCGAGGACGTTCTGAGAGATAGGCCCTTTTCCGTTTCCGGACGGCCCGGTGGGATCAGAGTACCCTTGCTGTTACTCTGCTTTGCCCACAGAGTTGAGGTTGGTCATGCGGATCTTAACCAGCTCGGTGATCTCACGCATGCCCTCCTTGGCCGGCTTCTTGGGATCGAAGCAGGCGGGGTTCTCGGCCATGTAGGCCATGAAGCCCTTGGTGTAGGCCTGACGCAGCTCGGTAGCGTAGTTAACCTTGCAGATGCCGTTCTTCACAGCCTCGGCAACCTGCTCATCGGGCACACCGGAAGTGCCGTGCAGAACCAGCGGCACGTCGACGGCGTCGCGGATGGCCTTGACCACGGACTGCTCGATGTGCGGATCGCTCGTGTACACGCCGTGGCTGGTGCCAACGCCAATGGCCAGCGAGGTGCAGCCGGTGCGCTCGACGAACTCCTTGGCCTCGGCAGGATCGGTGTAGGGGCTCTCGCCCTCAACCGCGGGACCGTCGTCCTCCTTGCCGCCAACCTTGCCGAGCTCGGCCTCGACGGGCACGCCCATGGCGCGGCCAGCGTCAGCGACGGACTTGGTCAGGGCAATGTTGTCCTCAAAGGACTCGTGCGAGCCGTCGATCATGACGGAGGTGTAGCCCGTGCGGAAAGCCTGCATGCAGCGGTCATAGCCATCGCCGTGATCGAGGTGCAGAGCGACGGGCACGGAAGCGCGCTCGGCAGCGGCCTTCACCATGCCGTAGAAGTAGTCCAGACCAGCGGTCTTGATGGTGCCCGGGGTGGTCTGCATGATGACGGGGGACTTGGTCTCCTCGGCAGCGGCCAGAACGGCCATAACAAACTCGAGGTTCTCGACGTTGAACGCGCCGACGGCGTAGTGGCCGGCCTGAGCGTCCTTGAGCATCTTTTCGGTGGTAACAAGTGCCATGAGCGTTTGCTCCTCTCCCTCGCCCGCATCTGGACATCGGGCGTAGTTGTTCACAAGGCGTTTTACCTTGCGTTTTACTGCGCTCATTGTATGAAATTCAGCGGCTTTGCACGTGCGAGATATTGAGTCCATGCAGGCCAATACAGTCGTTTTTGAAAAGTAAACGGAAGGAATCGGAAGCGAGTGGGCGTGTTCGATATTGAATTTTGAGCGTTTAGCATCTTTCTTTTATAGAAAAGATAAGTAATCGAAAGGTGTTTTCTTACTCAAAAAGAAAATGAACGAAAATAGAGTCAACACAATTCCTGCAAATTTAGCCGAGAATGGAGCAAATATGGCCCAAGCTACCAACCGTGCTTTTGCTGACGAGCGCCGTACCGCCATTATGGAAATACTCGAGCATAACGCCTCGGTGCAGGTAGCAGAAATCGCCCAGACCTTTGGCGTGTCCTCCGTCACCGCCCGCGCCGACCTGGACGCGCTCGCCGAAGCAGGCAAGCTGCGTCGCACACATGGTGGTGCCGTATCGCTCCACAAACGCCTGACCGTCTCCACACAAGATCGCCGCATCAATGTCAACGTCGCCGCCAAGCAGGCCATCGCGCAAAGCGCCATCGGGCTCGTTAATGACGGCGACACGCTGCTCGTCGACTCGGGTACCACGGCGCTCGAATTCGTCCGACTCCTCGATCAGCGCGACGGCATCACCGTTATCACGGCCGACATTACCATCGCCGATTATATTGACGAGAGCATGCCCTCGGTCGATGTCGTTATGCTGGGCGGGGCACTGCGCAAAGGTCATCGCTATCTGTACGGCCCACTTACCATGCAGGCGCTCCAAATGGTCCACGCCGACCTTGCCGTCATGTGTCCTGGCGCTTTTGTTCCCGGCTGCGGCTTTACGACCGACTTTCCGCAGATGGCCGAGACCAAAGCGGCTATGGTCGGTGCCGCCCGTCAAAGCGTCGCCCTCATGGACGCCAGTAAGGTCAACGGACGCGGCATGTACCGTTTTGCCGAGCTTGCCGACGTCGACATCATCGTGATGGACAGCGACCCCGACGCCGCCGTCGCCACCTCAATCGCCGAGGCCGCCGACAGCGCACGTCCAGCCCTCATCATCGCCGGCGCTTAAACAAAAACCACCACAAAGGGCCTGTCCCCTTTGTGGTGGTTTTGCCCGTTAAAAGCGAAATATCGCTACTTGGAAAGCTCGTCGGCGAGGGCCTCGATCTGGGCGCGCGATGTGTCGTTGAGCGAGCCCAGGACAGTCACCTTGTTCTGCGCCAGGGTGATGTCCTTCATGCCCTCGAGTTCCTTGGTCATAACCTTGGCAGCGGCGGGCGTCCAGGAACCGGCCTCGACGAGCGCCACGGTGCGGTTCTGGTAGGCATGCTCGGCGAGCGTGTGGATAAAGGTGCTCATGAATGGGAAGATCTCGCCCTGATAGGTGATGGAGGCGAGCACCAGGCGGTCATAGCGGAACGCATCCTCAACGGCCTCGGCCATGTCGTCGCGAGCCAGGTCAAAGACGGAAACCTTCTGGCCGCGAGCCTCGAGCGCTGCGGCGAGCTCCTCGACGGCAGCCTTCAGATGTCCATACACACTCGCATAGGCAATCGTGATGCCCTCGTCCTCGGGCTGATAGCTCGACCAGGTGTTGTAGGTGTCGAGGTAATAGCCCAGATTCTCGGTAAGGACAGGACCGTGGAGCGGGCAGATGATCTGAATATCCAGATCGGCAGCCTTTTTGAGCACGGCCTGCACAAACTTGCCGAACTTACCGACGATGCCAAAGTAGTAGCGGCGAGCCTCGCAAGCCCAGCCCTCGGGATCCTCGATGTCGTTGGCGCCAAACTTGCCAAAGCCGTCGGCGCTAAAGAGCACCTTGTCGGTGGCCTCATAGGAGAAGAGCACCTCGGGCCAGTGAACATTGGGGGCTCCGATAAAGGTCAGGCTGTGGCCGCCCAGGTCGAGCACATCGCCCTCTTTGACAACCATTTTGCGCTCGGGGAAGTCGGTGCCAAAGTAGTTGACCATCATGCGGAAAGCACCCATGCTGGCCACAATCTGCGCCTGGGGATAGCGCTCCATAAAGGCGGCGATACCGGCGGAGTGATCAGGCTCCATATGATGGATGACCAGGTAGTCGGGCGTACGGCCATCGAGCGCGGCCTCGAGGTTGCCGAGCCACTCGTCGACAAAACCACCGTCGACCGAATCGGCGACAGCGATCTTTTCGCCCAAGATAACGTAGCTGTTGTATGCCATACCGTTCTCGGACACATCGTACTGGCCCTCGAACAGGTCAATGTCGTGGTCGTCGACGCCAATGTAGCGGATATCCTTGGTGATCTCCATCAGACAAAGCCTCCTAGATAGACAAAATAACTTGTCTATCATAGCACTTGGCAGCATTCCAACTGTTATCTGCCGGCATCCTTACCGATTGTTATTGAAATACGATAAATCGTCGTTTACCTGCGCAAACTATGAGCGTGGAATCGCCGTGCTATGTCGAATAATGAGCTGGCCGGGAATACGAATAGCAACGGTTTTGCCCGTCGTACCCGCCTCGGGAACCGCGTGCTCAAACACCTCGCGTCCACGCTGATGTAAATCGAAACGAACGGTCGTGAGCTCGTTATGCGCGACAAAGTCGTCGAGCGAATCGTCGACGCCCACCACGCTTACGTCCTCGGGCACGCGCAGGCCGCTATCACGCAGCGCGGCAATCGCGCCATTTGCCATCTGATCGTTTGCCGCATAAATCGCCGTCATGGTGCGATCGTGCTCGGCCAGGTACCTGCCGGCCTCGTAGCCGCTGTTGGCAGACCAGTCGCCCTCGAGCGGCGCCTGCGGCTTAATGTGCTTATGCTCGAGCGCATCCTGCCAGCCGGCGCGACGAAATTGCTCGTCGACCGAGAACGACGGGCCGCCAATATAGCGAATTTGCTCGTGCCCCAGCTCAAACAGATGATCCATAAGCAAGAGCGAGCAGCCGTAATGGTCGGAGTCGACCGTGGTCACCCGCGGGTGCGCGTACATGGTAACAATAACCGTGCCAATGCCCGGCAGCGGATCAAACGTCTCAAAATCGGGCGCCATGCGGCTCATGCCGATGATGATGCCGTCCACCGGCAGCGCAGCCATACGACGCGTGGCCTCGGCAAGCGAAAACTCCTCGGTCTTGGACATCTCGACCAGCGTGATGGCGCAATTATGCTCTCGAGCAGCGCTGGCGATGCCATCGATCATTGAGAGGTTGCCAAACTTGGTGATATCGTTGACGCACAGACCGACCGAATGGTAACGGCCGTCGCGCAGCGAGCGGCCGGCATAACTCGGACGAAAACCGAGCTCTTGCATAGCGGCCTGCACGCGCTGGCGCGTCTGCTCGTTAACGTTGGGCAAGCCGTTGGCGACGCGCGAAACCGTCTGCTGCGAAACACCGGCAGCGCGGGCGACGTCGGCCATGGAGACCGGACGCGTACCTGTATCGTTGGACGAGTGCCTTGCCACAGAATCACCTTCACCCTTGCGAGATCTGAATAGCGTGCATGCCGGCCCGGGCAGAAATATATCCCGCTCCGAGGCCCGCTATCGTCGGACGCATGTTAACGTACTCTACTTTTTCTATCTGTATCTCTTCTGCTTTATAAGTCCATACGGCGGTACCGTTCACGGCTGTAATTCTACCGACTACCAGATTCTCAAAAAGTGACAAGAGATCTGTTATGAGTACGTTAACATAGCCCGTAACGTGCGGCATCGTGAACACTTGGTTCATGCCGCTTCAAGTTGTTAACGTATTCATAGCGACGCAAAACTCACCCGTGCGCGCCAAGGAAAGGACTCCCATGACCACCCCCGACGAAAAGACACTCACCATGCTCACCAAGCTGTTTGAGGAGGAGTTTGGACCCATCGGCGACCGCCAGGTGCTCTACGTGCACGCACCCGGGCGTTCTGAGATCAGCGGCAATCACACCGATCACGAGGGCGGCCATGTTATCGCCGGCTCGCTCGATGTCGCCGTTGACGGTATCGCCGTGGCAACCGACTCCAACAAGATCCGCGTCGCCGACGAGGGCTATCCTACCTTTGAGATCACGCTCGATACGCTAGATGTTCAGGAGTCCGAGAAGGGCACGTCCGCAAGCCTCGTCCGCGGCATGGCCCACGAAATCGCTGCTCTGGGCGTTGAGCCCCAGGGCTTCGACTTCGCCTTCACCTGCTCCGTTCCCTCGGGCGGCGGTCTTTCGAGCTCCGCTGCTGTCGAGGCGGCGTACGGTCGTGCCATGGAGGCGCTCTGGGGCGCACCCGCCATCGAGCCCGTCGCGCTCGCCCAGATGAGCCAGCGCACCGAGAACAACTATTACGGCAAGCCCTGCGGTCTTATGGACCAGGCCGCCGTTTGCTTGGGCGGCCTCGCCTACATGGACTTTGAGGACCAGGCTCAGCCTAAAACCCAGAAGCTCGAACTCAACTTTGAGGATCACGGCTATGCGCTCGTGCTCGTTAAGGTTGGCGCCGACCACGTGGCCGCCACCGACGACTACGCCGCCGTTCCGCGCGAGATGCAGGACGTCGCCGCCGAGTTTGGCAAGACACGCCTGTGCGAGGTAAACGTGGTGGATTTTGACGCCAAGCTCCCTGAGCTACGCGCCAAGCTGGGCGACCGTGCCTGCCTGCGCGCCCTTCACTACTGGTACGAGAACGGCCTGGTCGATAAGCGCTGGGCAGCCCTTAGCGCCGGCGACATCGACCAGTTCCTGTTCCTGACGCGCGAGTCCGGTGCCAGCTCCGCCATGTACCTGCAGAATGTCGTCGCCAAACTGGGCTCCGAGCAACCTTCCATGTATGCCTTGGCGCTGGCCGAGCATGTGCTCGACGGCCGCGGCGCCGTCCGCATCCACGGCGGCGGCTTTGGTGGCACTATCCAGGCCTTCGTGCCACTCGATCTTGTCGACACCTTCATCATCAAGATGAACGGCTGGCTGGGCGAGGGCTCTGCCCGCCACTACGCAATTTCTGACAAGGGGGCTTACGCGGCATGGCTGTAATGACTGATGTGCGCGAGGCCGCGCAGGGCCTGATTGAGTATGCCATCCATCGATCCATGATCGGACAGGATGACCGCATCTGGGCCTACAACACCATTCTCGAGTGCATCGGCGCCACGGGTCCCGCGCTCGACATGGCTTGGGCGATGCAGAACGAGAAGCTCTCGCTCTTGCACCCCGATACGCTCCCCAATTTTGACCTGGAGGGCACGCTTGCCGCGCTTTCCGAGGACGCCGTTGCCAACGGCGCTGCCGAGGACACGGCGTCGGGCCGCGACCGCATCGCCATGCGCATCATGGGCGCGCTCATGCCGAGGCCTTCGGTTGTAAACGAGGAGTTCAACGGACGCATGGGCGTCAACGAGCCCCGCGCCGCGACCGACTGGTTCTATGGTCTGTGCTGTGACGCCGGTTACGTGCGCCGCGCCGCCATCGCGCGCAATATCAAATGGAGCACCCCCACCAACTGGGGCGACCTGGAAATCACCATTAACCTGTCGAAGCCCGAGAAGGACCCGCGCGACATTGCCGCGGCCGGCGCCGCAAAGAACACGGGCGAGAAGTATCCCGCCTGTCAACTGTGCATCGAGAACGAGGGCTACCCTGGACGCTCCGCCGCTGCCGACGGCGGCGCCCATCCCGCTCGCCAGAACCTGCGCGTCATACCCATCCAGCTCGACGGCGAGCGCTGGGGCTTCCAGTACAGCCCGTACGCGTACTTTAACGAGCACTGCATTGCCATGAGCGCCGAGCATCGCCCGATGCACGTCGACCGTAAGGGACTGACCTGCCTGCTCGATTTTGTGGACCTGTTCCCGCACTACTTTATTGGCTCCAACGCCGACCTGCCCATCGTGGGCGGCTCGATTCTGTCGCACGATCACTTCCAGGGCGGCGCGCACGAGTTCCCCATGATGCATGCCGCCGAGGTCTCGCAGTTTAACGTGCCCGGCTTTGACCAGGTCAGCGGCACCGTGTTGCAGTGGCCGCTCTCGGTGCTGAGACTGCGCTCGCACGACCGCGCCCAGCTGCTCGACGCCGCCGAGAAGATTATCCTCGCCTGGCGCGAGTGGACCGATGAGTCTGTGGGCGTCATCGCGCACACAGCCGACGGCGTGGCGCATAACACTGTGACGCCCGTCATCCGCCGCGTCGACTCTCGCGGCAATGCCGGCGGCAAGATCTACGAGGCCTACCTGGCACTTCGCTGCAACATCACAACCGACGAGCATCCGCTGGGCGTATTTCACCCGCATGCCGAGTACCACCATATTAAGAAGGAGAACATCGGCCTGATCGAGGTCATGGGCCTGGCCATTTTGCCGCCGCGCTTGGTTCCCGAGCTCGGCGCTGTCCGCGAGCACTTGCTGGCAGCCAAGGCCGATGTCAGTTACGACCTTGCCGGCGCGCTCGAGGGCGACGACCTTTGCCGCAGCCACGCCGCATGGGCCGAGGACGTCTTTGCCCGCCGCGCCGACGAGCTTACGGCGGATAGCGCCATCGATATCCTGCACGAGGAGGTCGGCATGGTGTTTGGCCACGTGCTCGACAACGCCGGCGTCTTTAAGTGGGACGAAGCCGGTCGCGCCGCCCAGCAGCGCTTTATCAACTCGCTGTAATGATCCCTTGGGGACGGAGGAAAACGGATCATTTCGTCTTCAAGACAACGGCGCCCGCCGGCAACATCGCCGGCGGGCGCCGTTTTTGGTGCAAGGGCAGCTAATTTGGGACGGGGCTATTTTGACTACTTTGCATCTAGAAGTAGTCAAAATAGCCCCGTCCCAAATTAGCTGCCTCTCATGAGAGTGGAAAATCTCCCACTCTAAGCCCGCTTGCGAGCCCAAAATGGGAGATTATCCACTCTCGTTTTGTTCGGTACGCCGTAACTCTAAAGTTCGGTTACCTCTACGCTGTTGTAGACCTCGTCCCAGCGGTCCATGACCAGGTGGCCGGTCTTGGGATCCATAGCGTTGAGCTTGCCGCAGGTATTGGCGGTCTTGAGCACCGTGACGTCGTCGGCACCAGCAGCAATGGCATGCGCAAAACCGGCGATGGTCGAGTCACCGGAACCCGTCGCGTTTACAGCCGCAATCGCGGGCGTCTTGGCGCGGAACGCGCGGCCCTCATGGAAGCCCACCGAGCCGGCAGCGCCCATCGAAACGACGACCCAGGGGATACCGGCAAAACGGTCATCGGCGGCAAGCGCCTCGCGCAGAGCATCGACATCATCGGTCGTAAAGGACGTACCCAGCAGGCCGTTAATCTCGGTCAGGTTGGGCTTTACGAGCTCGGGCTTAGCTTCGGACTCCAGCGCGGCCTCCAGCGATGCACCCGAGGTGTCGAGTAGCACCTTGGCGCCCGCCTCCTCGGCGATCTTGACGAGCTCGGCATAGTAGCCGGCATCGACGCCGCGCGGCAGCGAGCCCGAAAGCGTCACAACGTCCGCCTTCGCTGCAAGCTCGGCGAACTTGGCCGTAAAGGCCTCGAGCTCGGCCGGGGCGATCTGCGGGCCGCTCTCCAAAAGCTCGGTCTGATTACCCTCGTGCAGAATATTCAGGCAAATACGCGTCTCGCCGGCAATGGGTACAAAGTCGTTCTTGACGCCGTCGGCATCCATAAGCTCGGCCATATAGGCACCCATGTGACCGCCAAGCAGGCCAGTCGCGAGCACATCGTCGCCCAACTGCAGCAGCACACGGCTCACGTTGAGGCCCTTACCGCCAGCGGTCTTTTCGGGCGTCACACGGTTAACATCGTCGATGACCAGCTTATCGAGCTGATAGCGCGTATCAATCGACGGGTTCATGGTAACAGTCAGAATCATATTGAACTCCTGTTTCCGGGGCACGACACGCGCGACCCCAAACATACGATAGCTCGTTAAAGGATCTCGATCTCAAAGCCGCGGGTGACGGTCTCCCCCGGCTTGGCCACCAGGCAGCCGCGCTTGTGCTCCAGAATATCGTCCTCGTCGGAGCAGGTGGACAGGCCGCCCCACGGTTCCACGGCCACAAAGTCACCCTCGGGCTTGCTCCACACAATCAGGTACGGCATATCGGGGAACGTCAGGCGCACGCCCTTGTCCTCGGTCTTCTTGGTCAGCGTAACCACGCGGCTCTCGAGCACGTCAAAGATGGTCTCCGCAAAGTCAAAGAGTTCGTGGGTCAGCGGCAGGTCATGGCCAACCATCGGGTTCTTGCTGCGATGCTCAACATCAATCAGGCCCGTCGAGGGAACGGCAGTGCAGAGGTCGGTGGCCTCACGCTGCTCAAAACGAAGCTCGTAGTCGTCATAGGACTCGCCCTCGTCGAGCGGGCACTTAAAGCCGGGGTGACCGCCCACAAAGAACGGCATGTCCTCGGTGCCCTCATTGGTCACCTCGTACGACACGGCAACCTTTTCCGAATCGATCGTGTAACGAGCAACGATCTTAAACGGATACGGGTACTGCTCGAGCAACTCGGCATGGTCGGCAGAGCTTAAGCTCAGCGCAACCATGTTGTCGCTCTGTTCCTCGAGCTTCCACTCCTGCTTGCGCGCAAAGCCGTGGCGGGCGAGCTTTACCTCGCGGCCGCCCATGGTCATTGCGTGGCCGTCACGAAGGCCACCGCAGATCGGGAAGCAAATGGGGGCCTGGCCCGACCAGACTGCCGGATCACCCTGCCACAGGTACTCACGGCCGTTGGCCGCAATAGAAGTGAACGACCCGCCCGCCGTGCTCAGTGCCACGCGGATAGAACCGTTATCAAGAACAAACTCCATAGGAGTCTTCCCTTTCTTACGACAGCCCACCAAGTCAATAGGGCTGATAGAAAACCGGCCCGCGCCCCCTCACAGAAACGCGAGCCGTCAATTGAAAAGCTGCAGAATGCCGGGTACCGCCAAGAGCGAAGCACTCAAGCCAAGTAAGCAAACGTGTTATCGGAGCAGCTTACTGAACCAGAAAGCTTCGCAACAACAGCGGTAACCCCACAGGTGCCCCCAACGTCAGCGAGCGGCGATCAGGTGCCCCAGGTCGCCGCGAAAGAGGAGCGACGCGTACTTCATGTACGCGAGCGACGGTTTGAGTGGCGAGATGGGGTGCCTGGGCGTCGCGCAGCGTCGACCCGTTACGCGGTTTGGCAAAACCGCGTAACCCCACTAGTCGTGGTATTCGCCGCGGTCCCACTTCTCCAGGAACTCGTCAAAGAAGTGTGGGTCAGCCTGAGCCTCGGCGTCGGCCTTATTGCAGGCATCGATCTTGGCGATCAGGGCATCGTGCTCGGGGGTCTTCTCGTAGGGCTCCTCCAGGAAGGCAAGCATGATATCGGCCATCAGGAACTCACCGGTGATCTTGCCGCCAAAGCCCACGATGTTGGCGTTGAGCTCGCGACGGGCATACAGGGCAGAGGTCATGTCGCGAACCAGGGCACAGCGGGCGCCGGGAACCTTGTTGACGGCGTTGGTGATGCCGATGCCGGTGCCGCACAGGGCCACGCCAAAGTCGGCCTTGCCGCTGGCAACAGCCTCGCCCACGGCCTTGCCGTAGATGGGATAGTGCGTACGGGTGTGGCTGTAGGTGCCGCAGTCGAGCACCTGGTAGCCAGCCTGCTCCAGGCGGTCGGCCAGATAGATCTTCTCGTCCGTAACGATATGGTCGCAACCGATTGCGATGGTCTTCTTCATCAGAACGTCCTTTCGTCTGAATTCACAAGTTGAGGTAGAAGTTCGAGTTCTCGGTGGCTCTCGTTAGGCCATCTTGTTGAGCATGTCGACACGGATCTGGTGACGGCCGCCGGCGTACTGTGCACGCAGGAACTCGCGGGCGATCTTCTTGGCGACCTCGGTGCCCACAACGCCCGGGCCCATGGTGACCATGCGCGAGCCGTTGTGCTCGCGGGTCATGTAGGCGGAACGCTCGTCGGAAATGTTAGCGACGACCATGCCCTTGATCTTGACGGCGGCCATATAGGAGCCGACACCGTACTTATCGAATGCGAAGCCCTGGGAATCCTTGTGCTCCAGCAGGTCCTTGGCAACGGCGGTAGCGGAATCGACAAAGTCCGCGGCAGGGGTCTCGGAATAGTCGACGACCTCGTGACCATCGGCGATGAGCATCTCCTTGATGGACTCCTTCATCGACATACCGTCGGCATCGGAAGCGATTACAACCCTCATGACATCCTCCTTGAGAGATACGCAGGTGCGTTGTTTCTGTTTGGAAGTGTTGAATCTCGTTCAGGTCCGGGCATCTGAATGTGCGATTCTTCACTGTTCATGTTTATTTGAACACATTCGAACAGTAACTGCAACAACTTTTTGTTTATCTTTGTTCTTTTTTGAACAAATACCGTTCACGGATGATTGCTGACCGTTTGGACCGGGCGCGGGCGTAGCGACCATGTGTTCAACAAACAAAAGGGCGGCCGAGAACGTGTCTCGGCCGCCCTTCGGCGGTATTCCCCGGTATATACAGCTGTTTTAGCTACTAGGACTGCCCGCCCTTCTTGGCATGCTTGGACGGAGTGCCCAGAAAGCGGCCCGTCAAATAATTCGTCGGCCCGGAAATATCAATCCCCAGCAGTGTGTGCCCCAGCCACAAAAACGCCGCGAGCACCAGCAATGGGATAACGCACGAGGTCACTATCATCACAATGACGCCTTCGATCAGATCGGTCACCTGCTGCACAATCTCATCGGTCATCTGCTTGGCGCCGCTGGTCACCGTCGTGACGAGACCCGAGGCACCGTCGGCAAGCTGTTCAAGCACGTTCTTGGACTCTGCGGACTCGGTCTTTTTCTTGTTTGCTTTGGAGCTATCGCTATCTGCCGCACTCGCAGCGTCAGTCGCCTTTTGCTCGGCCGCCTCGATGCTCACTCGATACGTTTCATCAACCTTCTGCGACACCCATACGCTCGCGGGCACCAACACCATGCTAATTATGGCGACCACCAGCACACGCATTGCCACGCGACGAATGACCGTGCTCGTGCTCCAGCGTCCGTGACTGCCGAGCGACGCTGCAAAGAGCACCAGCGCAAACGGGATCAGGATGCCCAGGCCAACCGACCACAAAATCGTGAGTAAATATTTCTCTAGGTATAGCACGGCAAGCACGATACCAAGATTACCCGAAAGCTGTGCGAGCTGCTCGGCAACCGGCGTTCCCGTATCACCCGGCAGCGCGGTAATGCCCGCAGATAGGGCGACGCACGAGGTCGTGAGCGCCAATACATTGCCCTTCTTTTGATCGATGACCTCGATGGTGGAGTCCCAAGTCTTGGTATCGGCAAAATGCGGGCGCGCCACAAAGCCCGACAGCAGCGCCAGTACCACGAGCGCAACGATAAAGCCAATCTGCAGCTTTTTGTTTGCGCACACGACATCGGACAGGCTGGGCTGCAGCTCGGTCACCGTTGTTTGCTCGGTTATCTGGACAGGACGCCCATGAGCCATCTCGCTCGCGTCTCTCTTTTGAATCGATCCGTTGTCCGGCATTTGGATACCTCCTCATTCCGGCCTGTATTGCGGATGGAAGTATACCCACCCAGCGAAAAACCGAACGGCAAGAGGCGCAACAGACTGCTGCATGGCCTGCCCGCCATGAAATGGGCCCATCTACTACGTTTAACCGCCTATCTCCGACCATGCCCCGTGGCGTAAAAACAAAACCACAGGTAGAACGCTTGCAGTTTTTCATGAAACGCAGGTGTGTTCGGGGGTATCGGGTTAAACGTAGTAGATGCGCCAGTTTCGTGGCGACGCTGCCAACCGATCCCCTGGGGACGGAGGAGAACGGATCATTTTGGGCCGTCAGCCCCTATTTCACCGCAACTTGGAGGAGGACAGAAAAAGCCCTGCTGCGGGTAGCGGCAGGACTTTTGGAAGGGGCTTGGTTGTGAGGGCTCGTTAGGCGAGCTTGGCCTCGAGCTCGGCGATGCGCTTGTAGGCATCGATGGTAAAGCGGGTCTGCTTCTCCAAGATCATAGTGGTCATGAGGGTGTCCTGAGCGTGAGCCATGATGAAGGTCATCTCCATCTCGCCGCCGCCGGCCTCCTGCGAAAGCAGCTTGGTCTGCGTGTCGTGGGCGCCGATAAGTGCATCGCTGGCATCCTTGTGCAGCTGTTCGGCCTTCTCAAAGTCACCCTCGCGAGCAGCATCGAGCGCTGCAAGCAGATCGGTCTGGGCGTCACCTGCGTATGCAACAATCTCGAATCCAACCATCGAGATTTCTTCTTTGGTTGCCATATTGCGTTCCTTTCACATATGAACCAACGGAGAGCATCGCGTCCGGGCATCCGCGCTGCGCTGTGTATGACAGAAACATTAACATTCAAACAATAAAGAACAATACAAAACGTAATTTCGAGCTATGAACGGTCACTTTTAACCCGCGAACGGTTTCCAAACCATTTCGAACAATATCAAACATGATTAACGGAAACCCAAACAGGACCGCGCCCTAACGCAAATCGCGCACCGTATCGCCCTCTACGAGCACGCCGGGGATCAGCATGTGCTCCACGCCAGACGCAACTCCCTCGGCGCCGGCGATCTTGTCGACTGCCCACATGCCGACACGCTTGTTGTCAAAGCGCACGGTGGTCAGGCGACGATCGGGCACGATGTCGCCCAGACTATCATCAACCCCCACCACGCTCACGTCCTCGGGCACACGCCTTCCGCGCGACTCGAGTCCGCGAATGCAGCCGTAGGCCATGGCGTCATTGGAGGCATAGATGGCAGTACAGGTCGGATCGTCCGCCAGAGCCTGGCCTGCGGCATATCCACTCCGCGCCGTCCAGTCGCCACGGATGAGTCGCGGCAGCTCAATACCATGCGCGCGCAATGTCTCGCGCCAGCCCTCCTCGCGCTGCATGCCCGAAAGCGAGCGTTCGGGACACGAGATAAAGTGCACGGTCTTGTGTCCCTGCCCCAGCAAGTACTCGACAACCTGGCGCGAACAATCGAACTGATCGTTATCGACCGTCGAGCACAGCGGGTGCTCCAGCATGGTAACGAGCACCGTCTGCATACCAGGCAGCGGCTCAAAGGTGCCAAAGTCCACCGGCATGCGATTCATGATCACAACCATGCCATCCACCGGCAGTGCGCTCATGCGCGACGATGCGCTCTCGAGGGTATACGGATGTCCATCTACTTTAGTGAGGGTAATGGCGTAGCCGTGCTTATCGGCGGCGGCGGCAAAGCCCTCCATACGGTCGAGGTTGCCGGTACCGGTAATGTTGAACATGGCGACGCCGACGGTCTTAAACTTGCCGCGGCGCAGCGATCGACCGGCAAAATTGGGGCGATACCCCAGCTCGCGCATGGCGGCACGCACGCGCTCCTTGGTCTCGGGGCGCACGCTGGGCGAATCGTGGACGGTGCGCGAGACCGTCTGTTCTGAGACGCCCGCGAGGCGCGCCACATCCTTAACGGAAACCGATTTTTTAACAGCGGCCATAGGTCGATCTTTCTATGTCAACGATGCCATTGGTGGCACCCTACGCAGTCAAATGAAACGTCTTCAAGTATATCTAACGCCTCCCCCACCATACGCTCACCACCCAAAACCTACCGTTCACCGACATTTTTGCTTCCCCGAACGGCTTTTATCGCCCAAATGTTAACGTTGCCATTGTGCAAACACAGAGCCACCGGGCGGCTCAAACGTTTACGCGCAAGAAATCGACGGTCCGCAGGCACAGGGGCCATCGGTTCGCATCTTATTTTGTGTCACAAAATGGCAACGTCAACATTTTGGCAACCAAACGTCAAAAGCTACCATCGTTGCTAACCCACCGACTCTTAGGAGCTTTGCATGGAGCAACTCATCGCCACCATCGAAAAGGGCCAGCCCTTTTTCAACGCGATCGCCCGCAACAAGTACCTCAAGGCGATCCGCGACGGTTTTATCTCCGTCATCCCCATCATCATCTTCTCGTCCATCTTCTGCCTGGTAGCCTCGGTCCCCAACATCTGGGGTTTCTACTGGCCCGATGACATCAACAACGCCCTGTGGAAGTGCTACAACTACTCCATGGGCATCCTGGCCATCGCCTGCGCCGCTACCACGGCCAAGCATTTCGCCGACGCCCAGAACCGCGATCTGCCCAAGAATAACCAGATCAACTTTATCTCGTGCATGTGCGCGGCCATCATCGGCTTCTTGCTCCTTTCGAGCGACACCATCGCCACGGATGCCGCCAGTGGCTTCAACACCACCTACCTTGGTTCCAAGGGCCTACTGACCGCCTTCATCGCTGCGTTTGTGACCGGCATCATCTACAAGTTCTTTATCAAGCGCAACATCACCGTCAAGATGCCCGAGCAGGTTCCGCCCAACATCTCGCAGACCTTTAAGGACATCATCCCCTTCTCCGTCTGCATCACCGTCTTTTGGGTCTTTGACATCGTCTTCCGCGCTGCCTTTGGCTTCTGCTTTGCCCAGGGCGTCATCCAGGTGTTCCAGCCCCTGTTCACCGCTGCCGACGGCTACATCGGCCTTGCTGTGATTTACGGCGCCATGAGCCTGTTCTGGTTCGTGGGCGTCCACGGCCCCTCGATCGTCGAGCCCGCCATCGCCGCCGCCCTCGTTTCCAACATGACCGACAACCTGGCTGCGTTCCAGGCCGGCCAGCACGCTTCCGCTGTCCTGACCCAGGGTGCCCAGTACTTCGTCGTCTGCATGGGCGGCACCGGCGCCACGCTCGTCCTGGTCTTTATGTTCTGCTTCCTGGCCAAGTCCCAGGAGATGCGCGCTGTCGGTAAGGCCGCCATCGTCCCCGTGTGCTTTGCCGTCAACGAGCCGCTGCTGTTCGCCGCGCCTATCGTGCTCAACCCCGTCTTCTTTGTCCCGTTTGTCTTTGCCCCGATCGCCAACATCTGGATCCTCAAGATCTTTATCGACTTCTTGGGCATGAACGGCTTTATGTACACCCTGCCTTGGACCGTCCCCGGCCCCATCGGCACCATCATGGGCCTGGGCTTCCAGCCGCTCGCCTTTGTGATGCTCGCCCTTATCCTGGTCGTCGACTTCGTTCTGTACTATCCGTTCTTCCGTGCCTATGACGCCCAGAAGTGCGCCGAGGAGGCCGAGATTTCCCAGGAGGAGCTCGCCGCCAAGAACGCCGAGAAGGCCGCCAAGCTCAACGATGCCTTCCAGGGCAAGGCCGACGCCAAGAGCGTTGCCGCCGGCGCTGCTGCCGAGGCCGTGGAAGCCGGCGCTCCCGCCGCTTCCGCAGCACCCGCTGCCGAGGCAACGGCCACCAGCGACCTCAACGGCAAACGCGTGCTCGTGCTCTGCCAGGGTGGCGGTACCTCGGGCCTGCTCGCCAACGCGCTGGCCAAGGCCGCCAAGGAGCGCGGCATCAATCTTGAAACCGCTGCCGAGGCCTATGGCAACCACGTGGACATGCTCCCCGACTTCGATCTGGTCGTCCTGGCCCCGCAAGCCGCAAGCTACCTGGCCGACCTGCAGAAGGACTGCGAGCGCGTGGGCAACAAGTGCGTCGCCTGCCGCGGTAAGCAGTACATTGAGCTTTCCCAGAACGGCGATAAGTCTCTCGCCTTCGTAAGCGAGCAACTCTCGAAGTAAGTAACGAACAGGGCCAGCCGACCATCCAAGACCGGCTGGCCCTTCGATTTAGACGATTGGATCATCATGTCCGTTAACCCTGCTAGCGTCACCAACCCGCCTGCGCAGTTTCCCGAGGACTTTGTCTTTGGCGGCGCCACTGCTGCCTACCAGGTAGAGGGCGAGACCCGCACCCACGGTAAAGGCAAGGTTGCCTGGGACGACTTCCTGGAGGCCCAGGGGCGCTTTTCCCCCGATCCCGCTTCGGACTTCTACAACCAGTACCCCGTCGATCTGGAGCTGTGCGAGGAGTTCGGCATCAACGGCATTCGCCTCTCCATTGCCTGGAGCCGCATCTTCCCCAACGGCACCGGCGAGATCAACCCCGAGGGCGTGCAGTTCTACCACGATCTCTTCGCCGAGTGCCACAAGCACCACGTTGAGCCGTTTGTCACGCTGCATCACTTCGACACGCCGCTTGCCCTCTTTGAGAAGGGCGACTTCCTCAACCGCGAGACCATCGATGCCTTTGTGGACTTTGCCACCTTCTGCTTTAAGGAGTACGCCGACCAGGTGACCTACTGGTTCACCTTTAACGAGATTTGGGCCGATGCCTCCAACACCTACATCGAGGGCACCTTCCCCGGCGGCGTCAAGGCGCATCTGGCCGAGGCTTTCCAGTGCGAGCACAACATGATGCTCGCCCACGCCAAGGCCGTACTGGCCTTCCACAACGGCGGTTTTAAGGGCAAGATCGGCGTCATTCAGTCGTTGGAGTTTAAGTATCCGCTCAACGAGAACGACCCCGCCGACATCAAAGCCGCCAACAACGAGCACGTGTTGCAGAACCAGTTCTTGCTCGACGCCACCTTCCGCGGCGACTACGCGCCCGACACCCTCGAGTGCGCCAACCGTCTGGCTGCCGTCTCGGGCGGCACCATCGAGATCCTGGACGAGGACCTCGAGATTATGCGCGAGGCCGCGCTCTACAACGACTACCTGGGCGTCAACAACTACCAGTGCCGCTTCTTGAAGGCTTACGACGGCGAGAACGACCTGCACCACAACGGTACGGGCGAGAAGGGCACCGGCCGCTGGCGCGTTAAGGGTATTGGCGAGCACGTGAACAAGCCTGGCATCCCCACCACCGACTGGGACTGGATCATCTATCCCGAGGGCCTGTTCGATCTGCTCGTCTACATTAAGCAGCGCTACCCCAACTACAAGCAGATCTTCATTACAGAAAACGGCATGGGCTACAAGGACCCCTACAAGGACGGTTTTGTGGACGACCAGCCGCGCATCGACTACATCGAGCAGCACTTGCGCTGGCTGCTCAAGGCCATGGAGGTGGGCGTCAACGTGGGCGGCTACTTCCTGTGGAGTCTGCAGGATCAGTTCTCCTGGACCAATGGTTACAACAAGCGCTATGGCTTCTTCTACGTTGACTTTGAAACCCAGAAGCGCACGCCCAAGGCAAGCGCCTACTGGTACAAGCACGTGGCGCAGACCCGTCGTCTGGACTAGCGGCTGGCGACCAGCGGAATTGCCCCGCTCACATAACCTGTCCCCATTTCTCAGCCGGGGGTGGCACGTCACACGGCGCGCCGCCCCCCGGCCTTTTGTTTTTGTTCGGCTGGGGGGCCGCTTGTCTCGATCTGTAACATCTAGCCGAGTTTTTGGTCCCTAGCTGTTACAAATTAAGACAAACCGGGGAGACGGGGCCGAATTGTCTAAATCTGTAACACTAAAACCGGTTTTGGACGTCTGGTTGTTACAGATTGAGATAAACGCACAGGACAATCCTCTCAATCTCGATCTGTAACATCTAGCCGAGTATTTCGGTCCTAACTGTTACAGATTGAGATGAACGAGCCAAGCACGTCTACGCCCGCAGGTCCTTCACGCTGGAACGCTCGACCAACACGCCCGAGACGAGCGTACGGCTTATGGAGCTCGGGGCTTCCAGACCTGCGACGACTTCGTTAAGCGCACGGATGCCCAGCTCGCGGTGGCGAAACTTCACCGACGTCAGAATCGAGTTGGGAATCGTCTTGTAGAGCTCATCGTCGAAGCCGATCACGGACACGTCGTCGGGCACACTGAGCCCTTTGTCACGTAGAGCCATCATCACGCCGTTTGCCATGCAGTCGTTAGCAGCGAGGACCGCCGTGCAATCGGGCTTATCGGCAAGCACAAGGCCCGCGGCATAGCCACTATCCGCATTCCAATCACCTTGCAGAGGCTCGGGCGGCTCAATGCCACGCGCCTCAAGTGCCGCACGCCAACCTTTCATACGACACTGACTCGACAGCGACTCTTTTTTACCAGAAACGAAATACACGTTCTTGTGCCCGCGATTTAAGAAGTACTCGCACGCCATGCGCGCACCGTCCTCTTGATCGTCACTAACGGTAGAGCAGGTAGGATGTTCCATCGGCGTGATAATCACCGTCTTGAGGTCTTTCGGCGCCTCAAAGGTATCAAAGTCATCGACCATCTGACGCAGGTTGAAGATCATGCCATCAACAGGAAGCTGCGACATCCTGCGCGCCGCTTCGGCAAGGGTCATCTTCTCCCCCGCCCGCTTTTTGATCATCGTGAGCGCAAAGCCTCGCTCTTCGGCGGCATCGGCGATTCCGTCAATCATGTCCACGGCGCCGCCCGACAAGTGGAACAGCACGACGCCGATGCACCCGTAACGGCCCAACTTGAGTGAACGCGCGGCAAAGTTCGCCCGGAACCCAAGCGCCTCCATGGCAGCATGGACCCTATCGCGCGTCGACTCGCGCACGCTATCGGGCTCGTTGATCACGCGCGACACCGTCTTGAGAGAAACACCCGCGGCAATCGCCACATCGTTCATCGAAACGTTTTTCTTGTCCATCGTTGCCACTACTTCTCCAGTCGGTTTTTCATCGCTTGTTTTTGCGTTCTAGCATACACTACCTGCCCGACTGATAAATCAGCCGTTTATCGGACGATATCGACCGTTCACCTGTAAATCCTTGTTGCTCTTCTAAAAATGTCTTACGTTGTCATTAACGAAATGACAACGTTGTCATTTCGCAATGCCTTCCTTAAGCGGGAAGGTTTCCGGGCAGTCCTGACCATCCATCGACGACCAGTTCCATCCACATGCATCGCGCAACAAGTAACAAAGGAGCTTTATGGACGCCATCGTAAAGATGCTCGAAAAGCATCAGCCGTTCTTTGAGAAGATCTCGAGGAACATCTACCTCCAGGCCATTAAGGACGGATTCCTTGGGTGCATGCCCATCGTCCTCACCTCTTCGATCTTCCTGTTGATTGCCACCCTTCCCGGCGTAGTTGGCATCACGCTGCCCCAGCCGCTCATCGACTGGTGCAACAAGCTGTACAACTTCACCATGGGCGTTATGGGCATCATGGTTGCCGGCACCACCGCCAAGAACTTCACGGCTTCCATGAACCGTCGCATGCCCGCCGGCAAGGTGCTCAACGACGGCTCCACCATGGTAGCCGCCCAGTGCAGCATGCTGCTGCTCGCTGTTACGCAGTTCACCACCAAGTTCGACGGCTCCGAGCTTTCGGTCTTCGATTGCACCAGCATGGGTACGCGCGGTCTGTTCTCGGCCTATATCGCCGCGTTCATTACCGTGTGGGTCTATAAGTTCTGCGTCTCGCGCGATCTGACCATTAAGCTGCCCAAGGAGGTTCCGGGCGCCATCGCTCAGAACTTCCGCGACATCATCCCCTTTGGCGGCGCCGTCATCATCTGCGGCATCATCGATGTCGTCGTGCGCAACCTCATGGGCGTTCCGTTCTCCGAGCTGCTCATCAAACTGCTCTCCCCGCTCTTCACTGCAGCAGAGACCTACCCCGGACTCATCCTTATTCAGGCAGCCACCGCATTCTTCTGGTTCATCGGTGTCCACGGTCCTTCGATCGTCCAGCCGGGCATCGACCCCATCCGTCTTGCCAACCAGGCCGAGAACCTGCAGGTTCTGCTGGCAGGCGGCCACCCCGCCCACTCCCTCACATTTAACATGTCGCTCGTGGGTGAGTTCGGAGGCACCGGCGCCACGTTCATCGTGCCGCTTCTGCTGATTCTCTTTATGAAGTCCAAGCAGCTCAAAGCCGTCGGTAAGGCTTCGATTGTTCCTGTTGCCTTCGCCGTCAACGAACCGCTGCTCTTTGGCGCGCCGATGATCCTTAACCCCTACATGCTCATCCCCTTTGTTGCCGCCGGCTGCGTCAACGTAAGCGTTGCCAAGTTCTTTATCGATAACGTGGGCATGAACGGCTTCTCCTTCGTGGTGCCTTGGGCTACCCCTGCCCCCATCGGCATTTTCATCACCACGAACTTCCAGCTCATCGCCCTGGTATTTGTCGCGATCATTATCTTGCTGGACGCCATCATCTACCTGCCGTTCTTGAAGGCGTACGACAAGCTGCTCTGCGACCAGGAGGCCGAGCGCGCCGCCGAGCTGGGTCTCGAGTCCGATGGCGCTGCCACCATCGCCGCCAGCACCTCTGCGCCCGCCGTCGAGCCGACCGCCGCTGCCGCCGACAGCAAACCTGTCGCCGATCAGCCCGAGCCCGCCGCCGATGCATCCGCTAAGAAGGATGTCGACGGCCTGAAGGTCCTCGTCCTATGCGCCGGCGCCGGCACCTCTGCCATGCTCGCCAACGCCATCAAGGAAGGTGCCGCACAGACCGGAGAGAACATCGCTTCCTCCGCAGGCGCCTATGGCCAGCACACTGCCATCATGGATCAGTACGACGTTATCGTGCTCGCCCCGCAGGTTCGTAGCTACTACAACGACATGAAGGCCGACACCGATCGCCTGGGCATTAAGCTGCTCGCCCCGCGCGGTAAGGAATATATCGACCTTACTCGCGACCCCGCTGGCGCCATCAAGTGGCTCCGCGAGAACCTCGACTAGTTCCTCCCTCTGTTGGTGCCCGGATCCCCAGTTCGGGCACCTCTCCCTATTCGTATCCCACAGAAAGGATGACTCATGACCAACCCCATGCAGTTCCCCGACGGCTTTGTGTTTGGCGGCGCCACCGCCGCTTACCAGGTTGAGGGCGAGACCCGCACGCACGGCAAGGGCAAAGTGCCCTGGGACGATTTCCTGGCCGCTCAGGGTCGCTTCTCCCCCGACCCCGCAAGCGATTTCTACAACAAGTACCCGGTCGATATCGACTTGTGCCAGCGCTTCGGCATCAACGGTATCCGCGTCTCCATCGCTTGGAGCCGCATCTTCCCCAACGGCACCGGTGAGATTAACCCCGAGGGTGTTGCCTTCTATCACGAGCTCTTTGCCACCTGCAACAATGCCGGCGTTATCCCCTATGTCACGCTCGATCACTTCGATACGCCCGAGGCCTTTTACCAGAACGGCGGCGAAGGCTTCCTGACGCGCACGACGATCGACGCCTTTGTCGAGTACGCCAAGTTCTGCTTTGCCGAGTTCACCGAGGTCAAGCACTGGTTTACCTTTAACGAGATTCCCGCGACCGCCGAGGGCAGCTTTATCGTCGGCAACTGGCCGCACGGCGAGAAGTACCGCCTGGACAAGGCCTTCCAGCTCATGCACAACATGATGGTGGCCCACGCCAAGGCCGTCGTCGCCTTCCATGAGGGCGGCTTTGAGGGCGAGATCGGCATTGTCCAGAACCTGGAGCCCAAGTATCCCCTCGACCCCAACAACGCTGCCGACTGCGAGGCAGCTCGCATGGCCGACGTCATCAACAACCGCTGGGTACTCGACGCCACCTTCCGCGGCCACTATGCCGCCGACACCATGGAGGCTGCGACCAAGCTGGCCCATATCGCCGGCGGCGAGCTCGACGTCCGCGACGAGGACATCGCCGCGCTGACCGCCGCGCTCCCCTACAACGATTGCCTGGGCGTCAACACCTACAAGTGCCAGTTCCTGCGTGCTGCCGAGGGCGAAAACGACATCAACCATAATGGCACCGGCGACAAGGGATCTTCGCGCTGGTTCCTCAAGGGCGTGGGCGAGTCGTGCGTGCGCGAAGGCGTTCCCACCACCGATTGGGACTGGATCATCTATCCCGAGGGCCTGTACGACCTGCTGCTGCGCATTAAGAACGATTACCCCAACTACAAGAAGATCTACATCACCGAGAACGGCATGGGCTATAAGGACGACTTCGAGGATGGCTTTATCGACGACGCCCCTCGTATCGACTACATGCGCCAGCATCTCGCGTGGATCCTCAAGGCGATCGACGGCGGCGTGAACGTCGACGGCTACTTTGTGTGGTCGCTGCAGGACCAGTTCTCCTGGACCAACGGCTATAACAAACGTTACGGCCTGTTCTACATCGACTTTGAGACCCAGAAGCGCTATCCCAAGGCGAGCGCGTACTGGTACAAGAACGTCGCGGAGACCGGCCTGCTCATGGCCTAGTTTCCGCCGCATACCCCCTGTCGGCCGCATACGAATCCCTCCACGGGTTCGTATGCGGCCTCTTTTGTTTTGGCGCGGCCCGAGCAGGTCGTTTGTCTCGGATTTGTAACATCTAACCGAATATTTCGGCCCTAGCTGTTACAAATCGAGACAAACAGAACGCCCGAGCAGAAATATCTCGATCTGTAACATCTAACTCGCTTTTAACCGTCTAACTGTTACAGATCAGGACAAAGGTGATGGCTGGATAGACAAAATCTCGATCTGTAACACCTAGTCGAGTTTTTGGGTCCTAGCTGTTACAGATCGAGACAAACGGAATAGGCCGAGCCAAAAATCTCGATCTGTAACATCTGACTCGCTTTTGGCCGCCTAGATATCACAGGTTGAGACAATTTGATAGCGAAGTCCCCATTTGCGCGTCATATCGCATAGCGCTGACGCGCCGATTCCCCACAATGACAGGGGGGGGCAAAAGTCCTCACACAGCGCTAGCTAGCAATCCTGCAGCGCTAGCTAGCAGATGATCTGCGTATGCTCCTCGATGGCGGCACGATCCTCGGCGGTAATACCCGGCTCGCACACCACGGCATCCAGGCTGTCCAGACGGCAGAAGGTGTAGAAGTCGCGCTTGCCAATCTTGCTGGAATCGGCGATCAGATAGCGCGAGTCTGCCTTGCTAAAGGCGAGCTGCTGGATGCGGCCCTCTTCCATGTTAGACGTAGACACGTCGCCGTCCAAAATGCCGTTGGCACCGATAAACGCCGCGTCGATACCCAACGCACGCAGGGTATCCTCGGCCGTTGGTCCCACAAAAGCGGCGGTGCGGCGACGATACATGCCGCCCACGAGGCACAGGTCGCAGTCTTCGCGCGCCTCGAGCAGGCTAAACACCGAAAGCGAGTTGGTCACAATGCGCAGGCGAAACGCCGGCAGCATCGACGCCATCTGCTCAACCGTAGTGCCCGTACCCAAAAAGATGGTCGAACCTTCCTCGATAAGCTCCACGGCGCGGCGCGCAATCTGCAGCTTTTCCTCGGCATGCTTGGTGCGCTTTTCGCTGTGCGAGTACTCGTGGCGCAACATAGCGTGGGGACGACCCTGCGCACTGCGGGCGCCGCCGTGCACGCGCTCGATCTCGCCCAGGCTCGCAAGCTCCTCAAGATCACGGCGGATCGTCATATCCGAGACGCCCAGTGCATCCGAAATCTCCTTGACCGAGACCGTGCCCTGCTCCTCGAGCAGCTGACGAACCTTATCCTGTCGCTCTGCCTTAATCACGATGAATCCTCGCCGTTCTTTGCGCGCATATCATTCAAACAGTAACGAACAAATTGTATCAGACTCGTGCGCGTCAAAAATGAACGCCCGCACAGCTCCAATCATCACTTTTTTGAGAAAAATACCCCCTGCTTTAGTGGGATGTAGTGATAATCTCGCCTGTTCGCGCTACAGTTTGTCGGAAATACCTCGATGTTAGGAACCAAATGATCACTTCTGAGCTTTTCGGCACCGCGCCGTGCGGTACCCCCGTTCATCGTTACACCCTCAACGGGCCCGAGATCTGCGTTCGCATTATGGACTATGGCGCCACCGTGCTGGGTATCGATGTGCCCGACATTCCCGGCAACGTGCGCGATGTGGTGCTGGGCTTCGATAAGCTCGAGGATTACTTTGACAACCCCGCCTGCTTTGGCGCGACCATTGGCCCCGTGGCAAACCGCACTGCGGGCGCCACGATCACCATCGACGGTACGGACTGGCATATGCCCGCCAACGAGGGCGCCAATAACCTGCACAGCGATCTTGAACACGGCCTGCACAAGCGCGTGTGGGATGTTGAGCTCGACGAGGCCCACAACGCCGTGCGCATGACCACCTCACTTGAGGATGGCGAGTTGGGCCTGCCCGGCAACCGCACCTTTACGGCCGTGTTTACCGTAACGCACACCGGCCGCTTCCGTATCGAGTATGGCTGCGAGAGCGACCGTGCCACGTACGTGTCCATGACCAACCACACGTACTTTAACCTTGCCGGTCATAATGCCGGCATGGACTGCGAGCACTTCTTTGTTGCCAACGCCGCCCACTACCTGCCCATCGACGACCAGAACATTCCTACTGGCGAGATTGCTCCGGTCGAGGGAACACCGTTTGATTTTCGCGAGTTACGCCCCGTCGCGCCTGGCATGGAGGCCGACCATCCGCAGATTAAGCAGGCACGCGGCTACGATCACTGCCTGTGCATTGGCGGCTATCAGTACGGCCGCAATCTGCGCCGTGCCCTGCACGTCGAGGAGATGTGGACCGGCCGTGAGCTGGACTACTACACCACCGCCCCGGGCGTGCAGCTCTACACCGGCAACTGGCTAGGCGATGAGCACGCCAAGGACGATGCCAACTACGGCTGGGGCGCCGGCTTTGCCCTCGAGGCCGAGATGTACCCCGACACGCCGCACCGCCCGCTGTTCCCCCAGGGCATCGTGGGCCCGGGTCATCCCTACAGCAATGTGATCGAATACCACTTTATGAGGCACTAAGCCCATAACGCAACATATCGCACAGCAGCGCCCGCCGGCACACCGCCGACGGGCGTTTTTCTACCCAGTTGTAGGCAACCAGGCACATCCCGGCTTGAATGATTAGTGCATTTAACGTGAGAAAAGCTGTCAGAACACTTGCGCGGATTTACGATGTCCCGTATCATAGACAGCCGTTGACGCCTCAGCTGCGTCACCACATGGCCGCCAGCGTAGCTCAGTTGGTAGAGCACCGCTCTCGTAAAGCGGGGGTCACCGGTTCGAGCCCGGTCGCTGGCTCCATTGCACAAGACAGCCGCCTTCGGGCGGCTTTTTTGTTTTCGATTTTGAGTGCGCGCGCCCACCCACGCATCGCCACAGCGTCAGCTCCCCTATTCAAAAACAGAAACCCCGTTAATCGTGATTCCCCTAGGAAAACACGATTAACGGGGTCGTAGCGTGCTTCCCTTAGGGGAAACACGCCATCAGACGAACAGCTCAGTCGGGCAGTTCGCTACTCCTCCCAGTAGGCGTCGGCAAGCAGCTTAAAGCAGATCTTCTTGACCGGCTGCGCGCCATCGCCCGGGAACTCGAGCGTGGGCATGTGAGGCTCGCCGGCAACGAACAGCGCAAACTTGTCGTCGGCAAGATCGCCGGCGATCGAGGCGTCGGAATCGACCAGATCGTAGTCGTCCTTCTCGTCAAACTCCTGGACCAGCGTCAGGCTACCCGTAGCGACCTTAAAGGCCTCGCGACCCTCGACGTCGATCTGCAGGTCGTGATAGCGCTGATGCGTCTCATAGTGAGCCTCGGCCTCGGGACGCGTCGTGGGAGCCATGACGTTCGCAAAGACCTTGTCGCCCAAAATCGGATGGCTGCCGACCTCGAGCTGCGCCGGGTCGTTCTCCTCGAGCCAGTCGATCAGCACGTCGAGGCCCTTGAGCATTCCGCGGTACTCCTCGATATCGCCCAATGCACCGTAAATCATCTAAATCCCCTCTCGGATCGTTTCTTTGGCGGCTACTCGGCAAACGCGTTGCCAAAGCTGTTGCCGCCCGCATACGTCTCGACCAGGGTAAGGTCGGGAATGAACACGACAGTATCGGCGTCGCGCCCCGGCATAATGCTACCGCACTTGTCGTTGGCTCTAACCACAAGCAAACAACCGATGCCGGAGCCGACGCCCAAGCTCTTACAGCTCGGTCACGACAACGCCGTTGTAGACCTCGTCCCAACGGTCCATAACCAGATGACCGGTCATGGGATCCATGGCATTGAGCTTGCCGCAGGTGTTGGCGGTACGCAGCACCGTCTCGTCGTCCGCGCCGGCAGCGATGGCATGCGCGAAACCGGCGATAGTGGAGTCGCCGGAACCCGTAGCGTTAACGGCAGGAATATCGGGGGTCTTGGCACGGAACGCACGTCCGTTGTGGAAGCCCACGGAGCCGGCAGCGCCCATGGACACGACGACCCAGGGGATATCGGAGAAGCGGTCATCAGAGGCAAGTGCGGCCCGGAGCTCGTCCACATCGTCGGTGGTAAAGCTCGTGCCCAGAAGGCCGTTGATCTCGGTTAGGTTAGGCTTGACCAGCTCGGGCTTGACCTCGGACTTGAGGGCAGCCTCAAGCGAAGCGCCCGAGGTATCGAGCAGCACCTTGGCGCCGGCGTTCTCGGCAATGCCCGTAATCTTGGCATAGTAGTCCGCCTCGACGCCGCGGGGCAGCGAACCCGAAATAGTGACGACGTCGGCCTTGCTCGCAAGCTCGGTAAACTTGGCGGTAAAGGCATCCAGCTCCTCGGGGGCAATCGTCGGGCCGCTCTCGAGCAGCTCGGTCTGGTTGCCGGCGTGGAGGATGTTGAGGCAAATGCGAGTCTCGCCCTTGATGGGCACAAAGTCGTTGTTAATACCGTTGGCATCCATGAGCTCTGCCATATAGGCGCCCATATGGCCACCGAGCAGACCGGTTGCCACAACGTCGTCGCCCAGCTGGCCCAGCACACGGGCCACGTTGAGACCCTTGCCGCCGGCGGTCTTTTCGGGCGTCACACGGTTGACGTCGTCGATAATGAGCTCATCGAGCTGATAGCGCGTATCGACAGACGGGTTCATCGTAACGGTGAGGATCATTTTAGCTCCTTATCTCGCGGGCTCCTTGTGCCTCGCGATACGAGTCGACAAAACGGAATTACAGAATCTCAATCGTGAACGAGCGAACGACGGTCTCCTTGGGCTTGGCGACAAGGCAGCCGCGCTTATGCTCAAGTACGTCGTCCTCATCGGAGCAGGTCGAGAGGCCGCCCCAGGGCTCAACTGCCACAAAATCGCCCTCGGGCTTGCTCCACACGATGAGGTACGGGAAGCCCTCAAAACTCAAGCGAACGCCCTTGTCCTCGCCCTTCTTGGAAAGCGTGACCTGACGACTCTCGAGCACGTCAAAGATGGTCTCCGCAAAATCGAAGAGCTCATGCGACAGGGGCAGCGTCTTTCCCACCATGGGGTTCTTTGAACGGTTAGCTACATCAATCAAGCCAGTCGAGGGTACGGCGGTGCAAAGCTCCGCAGCCTCGTCTTTCTCGAAGCGCAACTCGTAGTCCGTATAGGCCTCGCCCTCGTCGAGCGGGCACCTAAAGCCGGGGTGTCCACCGATAAAGAACGGCATGTCCTCGGTGCCCTCGTTGGCCACCTCATAGGAAACGCGCACGGCAGCGTCCTCGAGCGTATAACGAGCGACAAGCTTAAACGGGTAGGGATAATCTCTCAGCAGCGCGGCGTTATCCTCCGAAGCCAGGCACATAGCCAGCTCGTTTGCGCTTTGGCTCAGCAGCTTCCACTCCTGTTTGCGCGCAAACCCGTGGCGAGCGAGCTTTACATGATGCCCGGCAAACGTCATGGCGCTGCCATCGCGCAGGCCTCCGCAAATCGGGAAGCAAATCGGTGCCTGGCCGGACCACACGGCGGGATCGCCCTGCCACAAGTACTCGCGGCCTCCGGCCTCAATCGAGGTAAACGAACCACCAGCCGTGGACACCTTAATAGAAATCGAATCGTTGGAGAGAGCGTATTCCATTGCCCATCCTTTCGAACAACTGCTTTTGCTCGCAAGTATCCGTCTCGGCCCTGACCAAAGGACAAACCCGCACGCTCAGCGATGTGTCCGGTATCCCAGCAATGCAACGGGGTACCATACAGACATTGATGCAATTACAGCTGGAAGGTCTTCTTATGCGAACCATCATCCTCTACGCCTCGCGCCATCACGGCAATACGAAAAAGCTCGTGGACGCCATCGTCGAGGCACACCCCGAGATCGATACCCTCGACGTCAAGGCGCTCGGCAAAAACGAGTATCCCAACCTGCACGAATATCATCTGATCGGTGTCGCCACGGGCATCTATTACTCCGAGATCGACAAGGACATGGCACGCGTGCTCACTAACGTGCTGCAGCCGCAGGACAAGGTGTTTGGCCTTATGACCTACGGTGGCAAAAACAAGTGGTACGGCAAGGATATCGATGGCATCTGCCGCATGAGGCAGGCCATCTTTATGGGTGTCTACGGCTGCCCCGGCTTTGATACGTGGGGGCCGTTCAAACTCACCGGCGGTGTCCAAAAGGGACACCCGACCGCTGAGGAAATTAAGGGCGCCGTCGACTTCTTCGACAAGATCGAAGACGAGTATGGCGACATCATCGTCGAAGAGTACGCCAAGCGCGAGAAGCGCCTAGCATACGAGAAGGAGCATCCTGCAGGAGGCCTGGTGACCGGCGTTAAGCGCACGGTAAAGAAGATCGCTAACAAGCTATAACTGTGAAGGTACTTTTGAGCGTTTAACCCATGCGGCGGGTCCGAGCAGATTCGGGCCCGCCGTCTTTTTCTATCGTTACTCGGTAAAGGCGTTACCGACGCTCTGACCGCCAACATACGTCTCGACGAGGGTGAGCTCATGGTCGAACACGACAAAGTCGGCGTCGCGACCCGGCATGATGCTGCCGCACTTATCCTCGATGTGCACGGAGCGTGCCGGCACCTCGGTTGCCATGCGAATGGCGATATCGGCACTGGCAATGCCCCAGTCGACGATGTTCTTGACGCCCTGGGCAAGCGTGAGCACCGAGCCGGCAATGCTCTTGCCGTCGGCGAGCCAGCACAGGTTGTCCTTCATGATGACGTCCATGCCGCCACTGGTGTAGCTGCCCTCGGGCATGCCGCCGCAACCCAGGCAGTCGGTGATGAGCACCGTATGCTGCCAGCCCTTTGCCTGCAGCAGCGCCTTGATAGCGCCAGGGTTTACGTGCTTGCCGTCACAGATGATCTCGGCGTAGGTCTCGGGCGTGGACATGGCAGCACCCACAACACCGGGCTCACGGTGATGCAGTCCGCGCTGGCCGTTATAGGTATGCGTAAAGCAGCTGGCACCGGCGTTGATGGCGGCGATGCACTCATCGTAGGTGGCGTCGGAGTGACCGATGCTGGTCACCACACCCTTGGCGTTCAGAGCAGCCGCATAAGCAGCGGCACCGTCGTGCTCGGCTGCCATGGCGCTCTTAACGATGCGACCACCCGCAGCCTCCTGCCACTGATCGAAGACCTCCTCGGAGGGATCGATAAGATAAGCGGGGTTCTGCGCGCCCACGTGCTTCATAGTAAAGAAAGGGCCTTCCAGGTAGATGCCCTGAATGCGAGCACCGCAAAAGTCGGGGCCACGGCCTTCGTCCGCCTGAGCGATGGCGGCGCAGGCGTCCTTGATCTGCTCGACGCCATCGGTGAACGTCGTGGGCAGCCAGCTGGTGGTACCGCGACGGGCGAGCTCGGTCGAGCTGATATCGATGCCCTCGGGATCGTTATCGGTAGTCGAATGGTTATAGAAGCCATGGATGTGGGTGTCGACCATGCCCGGAGCGATCCACGATCCCGTGTAGTCCTTGATCTCGCAGGAGGGCTCGTCGGCCTGCCAAGCGCCAAAGACGCCGTCCTCGACCATAAGATAGCCGCCCAGTTGCGGGCCTGCCGGCAAGAAGAACTTGTCAGCCTTAATTGCGTACGTGCTCATATGTACTCCTTACTTCTAAAGCAGTTAACTGTGGTGATGTTTATACCCAGCTCACGTAAAACAAAAAGCGCCCGCCCGCCGTTACGAGCGGACGGGCGCCCTTACAGGGGGACGCGATTAAGCGGTGAAGGGGTGAATCGTCACGCCCTTGACCACGCGGTTGACCGTGCCCGTGGGGCTCGGCGTGTCGGGCGTGTTGCCCACGCGCACGGAGTTAAGCAGGCTGATAGCCTGAGCAAACATCACGAACGGCAGAGCAAGGTAGCCCTCGGGAAGTGCCTCGTAGCCCTTAAAGGTGAAGGACTCACCCTCGTAGACAGTAGCGCCATCCTGCTGAACGGCAACGGTGTGCTGAGCAATATCGTCGCCACCGATCTCATTGAGGATGTCGATGTCGTACTGACGGGTGTAGGCGTCGTTGTTGACGAACACGAACACGAGGGTCTTGTCGTCGACGAAGGACTTGGGTCCGTGACGATAGCCCATGGAAGTGTCGTAAGAAGTGGCAACCAGGCCGTGAGCGAGCTCGAGGATCTTGAGCTGGCTCTCCTGGGCAAGGCCACCGAAGGAGCCAGAACCCAAGTAGGTCACGCGGTTGAAGTCTCCAGCGAGGTAATCGGCGATCTCGGGCTCACGGGAGATGACCTCCTCGCCCATCTTGGCAATCGTCTCGACCCACTCGGCCTTCTGCTCGTCAGAGGCAGTGTCGAAAATAAGGGTGGCGAGCAGGGTCATGCAGGAATAAGAACCGGTCATGGCGAAGCCCTTGTCGTTGGCGCGCGGAATGAGCAGCGTCAGCGCGTTGGGATCATCGGCAGACTCGACGGCGAGCTTGCCCTCGGGAGCGCAGGTGATGTTGAGGAATTTGACGTTGTGGACAAGCTCCTTGGCAACGGCAACGGCGGCAAGGCTCTCGGGGCTGTTGCCAGAGCGGGCAAAGGAAACCACGAGCGTGGGATCCTCGGCACGCAGGAAGTCGCGCGGGGCGCTCACGATGTCGGTCGTGGCAATGGGCTTAAAGTCGTAGAGATCAGTGTTGCCAGCGTGACGCAGGTACGGGGCGCAGGTATCGCCAACGTAGTCAGACGTACCGGCACCGGTGAAGACAACGGACAGACGGCCCTCGCCCATAGCGCGAGCCTCGGCCAGAAAGGCCTCGATGGCCTCCTTGTTCTCACGATAGATGTTGAGCGTATCACGCCAAAGCTCGGGCTGCTGAGCAATCTCGGCCGTGGTGATCTGGGCGCCGAGCTCGGTGAGCTCCTCGACACTCTTCTCGAACATTTCTAATACCTCTCTCTAGAAGTAATCCTCTGACGTGCAATTATACACTTCGGTTGGTTATCTGGTAGTAACCAGTTAAATGCAAGGAATCACCATATGGAAACGATGCGAACACTAGTTGCTACGCTGGTGGTAAACCTTGTATTTAAACTGATCGGCACGAGCAACCGAGAGCGTATACTCCACAACCTCGTTTGACTCGTTATACGTAGTCCTGACCAAATCGAGCACAGGCGACCCCTCGACAATTGCCAAAAGGTGGGCATCGGTGGGACGGGCTATGCTCGCATAGAACTCCTCTTCGGCCACGCGAATCTTTTGCTGAAAGTCCTGCTCAATCACATCGTAAAGCGGCTTACTCTCCAGCAGTGGTCGCTTTAGGGACAGAAATTGACGAACCGGCAGATAGCTGCGTTCGACCATCATGGGCATGTTGTCGGCAGAACGAAGGCGCTTGAGCTTAAAAACGCGATCACCGATATGCAATCCCATATGCTCGGCTAGATTCTTATCGGCCTCCATCTCGCAAAACTCGAGAATCGTGGTCTCGGGGTCACGACCCATCGCGCGCATCTGTTCGGTAAAGCTGTAGGACTGCATAAGATTGGTTGCCTTTGCCGAACGGTCGGTCACAAAGGTACCGCGACCGTGCTGCCGAACCACCAGTCCTAAACGCTCCAGTTCCTGCAGAGCCAGGCGTACCGTGGTGCGCGAGAGACCATAGCGCTCCGAAAGTTCGCGCTCGGAAGGAATCATGTCACCGGCGCGATATTCATGGTCAATCTTTTCGGTCAGAATATCGACCAGCTGATCGTACAGCGGTTGCTTACGCGCCCCGATCGCCATCCTATCCTCCCATTTTCTCAAACTCGGCTACTACCTTGGGTGGTTAACATTATCTGTCTGCCACATCCGAATCATCAAGAAAACAAAAGCCGCGCGCTCTTTCGAGCACGCGGCTTTTAACATACACATGGCTTAAGGGGTCGGGGTGTGAGCCGCGTAGGGACACACCCCTCAAGCTAGAGCCTTACCAGATGCTCGGCCAGAGACCAAGCGGGCCAGCGCCCAGGATGCCCAGGACGAAGAGCAGCAGAATGCCCTTGGTCGGGGTCCAGCTGTGCTTAGCGAACATGTAGTAAAGCAGCAGCGTAAGCATAAGCGGGACGAGCTTCGGGACGATGGTGTTGAGGGTGTCGGCAACAGAGAAGTTGACCGGATCCTCGGTAACGGTGCCGTAGGTCACGGACTCCATGCCGTTGCCCAGATCGGTGACGCCGCACTCGACAGCGTTGCCGTCGGCATCGGAAGCGGTGAGGGCGTTGCCGTCCTTATCGGTCATGGCGATGGTACCGGCCTCAGCGGTCTCGGTATCGATGCCCTCCATACCGGTGAAGTTCTCGGCCTCCTTCTCGGAGACGATCACGGTAGTAGCGGAGAGGCCACGGGTGGTGCCGTTGGGAATCTGGAGGTTGATCTGGGTGCCACCCATGGTGACGACCAGGCAACCGACGACGAAGACGCCCATGATGGAAGCGGCGCGCGTGAAGGCCTGCATGTTGGCGGTCAGAGCGTCAATAGCGCTGGTGCCAAGCTTGTAGGACCAGTTCATGAGCCAGAAGCGCAGTGCGAACTGGACGGCGTTGAAGATCACCAGGAAGATGATCGGCGCAGCGGCGTTGCCGTTGATGGCCATGTTGGAGGTGATGCCAGCCGTGATAGGCACGAGCGTCAGCCAGAACAGGGCGTCACCGATACCACCGAGCGGGCCCATTGCGGCGACGCGGACGGCGCGAATCGTGGGGATGTCAACCTTGTTCTGCTCGAGCGAAAGCACGATGCCCATAACAAAGGTGACGAGGAACGGGTGAGTATTGAAGAACTCCAGGTTGTGGCTCATGGAAGCCGCGAGGTCGTTCTTGTTGGTGTGGATCTTCTCCAGACCGGGGATGATGGAGTAGAGCCAGCCAGCGGCCTGCATACGCTCGTAGTTGAACGAGGCCTGCAGGAAGCAGGAGCGCCAAGCCATCTTGTTGAGGGTCTTCTGGTCGAGCTGCGGAGCAGGAGTGAGATCCTCGTAGTGCTCCGGGATCACATACTCATTAGATGCCATCTTCGAAGTCACCTCCGTCAGAAACAGCTGCACCCTTCAGCTCGGTCTGCTGCTGGAAGTCCCAGAAAGCGATGCCGAAGCCGATGAGAGCGAGGATGAGCAGGGCAGGAGTTGCCAGAGAATCGTTGGCAACGGTGATGATCGCGAGGCCAAAGCCCATGAGGAAGAAGCCCCACATATCGCGGTTCATCATAACCTTGAGCAGGACGGCGAAGCCGACGAAGCGCATCATGCCGCCTGCAGCGGAGAGACCGGTCTGCAGCCAAGCCGGGATGGCGGAAGCGATGGTCTGACCGATGGTAGCGCCAGCGATGAAGAACAGGGTGACGACGATAGCGAAGATCAGGCCGAGCAGAGCCATGGCGAAGTAGTTCAGACGCTCGATACCCTTGGTGTCAGCGTTGTGAGCCATGTTGTCCGCGGAGGACATGAGCGGCGACATAAGCGTGAAGACCAGGGTAACGCCGAGCTGACCAAGCAGAGCGAACGGAATGGCAAGGCCGACTGCCGCGTTAGGCTCGAGGCCCGTGGCGATTGCGAGAATGGCTGCCATGATGCCGCCGATGACGGCGTTAGGCGGCTGAGCGCCTCCGATCGGCATGTTGCCGATCGTCATGAGCTGATAGGTACCACCCACGAGAAGACCGGTGTTGAGGTCGCCAAGGATAAGACCGATGACGGCGCCGGTGACGATGGGCTGATAGAGAGACTCGAGGAAGTTGAACTGGTCGATTGCCGCGACGAACGTGACGATGAAGACCAGAGCGACCTGGATGATCGAGTATTCCATCTTGCTCCTCCTTTCAAAATGCATGTACGCACTTTTGATATCACGTACAGAACGTCAGGGTTTCACTCCTGACAATGTGGATCACGAGGATTACGAGAAGAGCTTGCTCGTGTCCTCAACAGGCGTGCTCGGAACGCGCCTGATCTCCAGCTCCACCCCCAATTCCTTCAGCTCTTTAAACGCAGCGACATCCTCGTCGTTAACTGCGACGGAGGTGGCGACTTGGCGCTTTCCTTCCGACATGTGCATGTTGCCGATGTTTACCTTCTTTATAGGCACACCGCCCTTGACGAGCGTAAGCACGTCTTCCGGTGTTTCGGCCACGATGAAGATCTTCTGGCGCGGGCTCGCCTTGCCGATGACGTCGATGGTCTTCTGCAGGGAGAAGAAACGCGTAGCGACGCCGGCGGGAGCGGCCATCTTCATGAGGTTCTGACGCATGGTATTGGTTGACACGTCGTCGTTGGCGACGAGGATGAGGTTGGAGCCCAGAGTGGAGTTCCACTGGGTGGCAACCTGACCATGAATCAGTCGGTTATCGATGCGGGTAAGAAGAATGTTGGGTTCTGCCATGCTGATCAGCTTCCTTTCGCTATTTGCTGACGACAGTTACTTGATCTCCTGAATCGCGTAACGCGAAACATCTACGACGGCTCCGGATCGGACCTTGATCTGGACCTTCTCGCCTTCGATGCCCTTGACGGTTCCGTAGATACCGCCGGCGAAAAGAACCTCCTGACCCGGCTTGAGCTCGGTGTGCAGCTCCTTGAAGTACTTCTGCTTCTTCTTCATGTTGATTTGCGACCAGATGGTGTAAATCAAGCCCATGATGACAAGCAGGCCTAAAAGAGCGACCGAGGAGCTCAGGACGTTGGCTCCGAAATCGGCCATTAGATGCCGTCCTCGTCGCCGAAGATATCCTCTTCGTCGGAGCCGGCAACGGATGCGACCGTCTGGGCGGTGATGCCCGTCTGGCCAACGGTCACTGCCTGCTCGCCAAGCTCGGCGAGCGTGGCATTGCCGCGGAGGAACAGAAGCTCAATAACCATGGGGAGGTTGGTGCCAGTCAGAACCTCGACGTTGTCGACATCCTGGGCAATCATCATCGACTGGTTAAACGGGGTGCCGCCAAGCAGGTCGGTAAAGACGAGCACGCCATCGCACTCCTCGCGCATGGCGGTAATAGCGGCGCGGAGATCCTCACCGTAGGAAGCAGCCTGGTCGCCCTCAAAAGGAACGACGGTAAAAGCAGGCTGGTCGCCGGCAACCATAGCGATAGCGCTTGCAAGGCCGGGTGCAAACTGTCCATGACCGGTAAGAATAAAGCCAACCATTCAAATTTCCCTTCCGAAGGTGTGTACGATCTGAGTCCGATGATTTTCGGAAGCCAGCGGGCGCTCGCCCTTAAAGCTTCTTAGAAAGCGTTCTTTGAAGACCAGTGGTTTCTCAACTGGTAGTAACCACGTGACGTGTTGTTGTCACTATATCACCCCAGAAGAGGTCGCTTTCGTTGATTCATACAGTAAAACGTTTTTGCACCGCTCACGGTGATATTTCGACCGTTTACCGGTCGTTAACACATCTACCTGCGGTTTTGAAACCGTTTCGAAATGTTTTGGCAAAAGATCGGATCTTTTCCCGTGTCTAAACAACGCAGGGCGGCTAAAAATAGCGTGTAGAAAAATTGCAGGTCATTGTGAAGATATGTGAATTGGTCTTTTTGACTTAATACCAGTCTGAACCAGTTTTGAGATTATCGGTGAACGGTCGTTTTCGACCGTTCACCGGTTACTTGCAATCGTTTGCAGTTGTTTTCCCAGATGAATTAGGGAGACCCGATGAAGCACGTGCGTGATCATTCAATCTGCCCTTTCCGTCTCAATAGATAGCCCTCCAACGCAAAAAGCCCCCTAGAACGATTTCCGTTCTAGGAGGCTTCATCAGATATTTCGGCTTCGTACTCGAAGGCTCAGGCAAACCCTACGCAAACAGGCCGTAGATGCTGATATTGGCCTTGGCGTAGAGGCCGTTGGCGTACTCGGTCCACTTGGAGCTGGCGCTCGAAGCCTGCGAAGAGTACTGCTGGTAGGCGGTGTAATAGGCGGTCATGGCCTGCTTATAGGTAGCGCTATCGGCCGTAAAGGCATCGTCGGCAAAAGCCTTAGCGTAGGTGCTATCGGCGTCCTTCCAGGTGCCCTTCTTGCTATCCCACTCGTCACCGGCAAGGTTGATGATGTAATCGGCGTAGTCCTTGCTCGCGGTGTCCTCGTTGCCGTCAGAAGGCTCGGTCGGAGCGATCGGCATGCTTGCGGAGCTATCGCCCACCTTCTTCTTGTAGAGCTTCTGCAGCGTTGCGGACTGGCGGACGATCTGCTTGGCCTGGTCCTTGGACACGCCATACTGCGTGGCCATGGTCTTGTAGTCCGAAGTGCCAATAGAATCCTCGACGTACTTCTTCATCTCCTTAGAAGAGACGGTGATGCCCTCGTCCTCGGCGGCGTCGAGCAGGATCTTGTTGCGCACGTAGGACAGGATAACGTCGGCAGAGGGAGCGGTGTAGTTGCCATCGCTATCCTTGACGGTATCAAGGCTGTACTGGCTCTCGATGGCCTCGCGCGCGGTGATGTCGCTCTTCTTGCCGTTGTAGCTGTAGCTTGCCACGGTCGAATCGAGCTGGTCCTCGGTGAGGGTCGCCGAGCCGACGCCCTTGCCGCCAAAACCACCGTTGCCGATAAAGAAGCCGACCACAGCAGCGATCACGATGGCGACCACAAAGGCGGCAATCATCGTCTTCTTGTGCTTGGATGCGCTGTCGTCCACGTCGGAGTCATCGTCCTCGTCCTGCTCCTCAGGCATGAGGTTCTCGTCGGCGGCATCCGCGGCAATCTGAGCCTCCAGGCGGGCGTCCTCCTCCTCGGCGGTCGTGCCGGCAGCAATGTGCTCGGCAGACGTACCGGCGACCAGGTCGATCTTCTCGTCCTCGTCACCGTCGGGGCCTTCGCCGCGCTCGATGATCTGGATGCCGTCGATCTCGTCCTTTTCGTCCTTCTTTTGAATCAGACCCATATCAGTTACTCCTTGTTAAGAAACATAGTCCTCAATAGAATACGCCCGACAGAGCGCCGGGCGTATTCATTCTCAGGTTATCCGCAAACGTATAAGTACCGTTTAGGCGTTTGAAGCCGTATCCCCTTAGGCAAGATGCGCGATAACGGCATCGGCAAAGGCCTGCGTGCCCACGGCGCCCTCAATGGAGCCGGTCTGGGCACGACGCACGTCACCGGTAACCTGCTCGCCCTCGTCGAGCGTGGCAGATACGGCGGCGCGAATACGATTGGCAGCGTCGTTCTCGCCCAGGTGATCGAGCATCATAGCCGCAGACAGAATCTCGGCCGTGGGATTAGCGATATCCTGACCAGCGATATCGGGCGCGGAGCCATGCGTGGCCTCAAAGATGGCACAGTCGGCTCCGATATTGGAGCCGGGGGCCATGCCAAGGCCGCCTACAAGACCGGCGCACAAGTCGCTGACAATGTCGCCATACAAATTGGGCAGGACCAGAACATCGAAGTCGTTGGGGTTCTGAACCAGACCCATGCAGGTGGCGTCGACGATCTTGTCGTTGAACTCGATATCGGGATAGTTGGCAGCCACCTCGCGAGCCACGCGCAGGAACAGGCCGTCAGTCGCCTTCATGATGTTGGCCTTATGCACGGCCGTCACCTTTTTGCGGCCGCAGCGGCGAGCATACTCAAAGGCGTACTCCACAATACGGCGGCTCTTGGCGATGGAGATGGGCTTGATCGAGATGGCGGAATCCGCGGCGAAGGTTTTCTGACCCGAGCGCTCGACAAGCTGTGAGAGCTCCTCGACCTCGGCAGCGCCCTCGTCGAACTCAATACCAGCGTAGAGGTCCTCGGTGTTCTCGCGCACGATAACCAGGTCGACACCGCGGAAGCGCGAGCCATCGCCCGGTTGCGACAGGCAGGGGCGCACGCAGGCGTACAGGTCGAAGTACTTACGCAGGGCAACGTTGACGCTGCGGAACCCCGTACCGACCGGCGTGGTGATGGGGCCCTTGATGGCAACTTTGGTCTGGGCGACGGCATCGAGCACATGCTGGGGCAGCGGCGTGCCAAACTCGTCCATGACGCCGGCACCGGCCTCCTGGACGTTCCAATTGATCTGGACACCGGCGGCCTCGACCACGCGGCGCATGGCCTGCGTAATCTCGGGACCGATACCGTCACCGGGAATCAGGACTACATCGTGCGCCATAATCTGTTACTCCTCGTCTTCGGCGTCGTCAGATTTTTTAACGCTAGCACGCTTCTTCTTTTTGGAGAGATCCAGGCCAAAACGTTTAACAAGCATTTCGCAAATCTCGCTCGAACGGGCCTTGAGATAGCTGCCCTTGCCGTTCTCGGCATCGAACTTAAGGCGCAGCGCAAGCTTCTCGGCGATCTCGGCATCGATCTCGCCTTTGCCAAACTCGTACAGGCAGCCGAGCATATCGCGATACTCGAGGTCACCGTGGTAGCACTGGATGGCCTCGTCCAGGATGGGCCAAGCCTCGCGCGAACGCTCGACGCTCGTGGCACCCCACACGCACAGCAGGCGGAAGGCGGCATAGCGCAGCGTGGAGGAAATCTCGTCAAACAGTGCGGTCTCGGCGCCCTCAAAGGCATCACCCAGCTGGTCGGGGCAGGTGGTGGCAAGCGCCGCCAGGGCATCGAGGGCCTCCCAGCGAGTCTGAGCCTCGGGCCGGTCGAGCGCCTCGATCAGCGCGGGCACGCAGGGCACGACGCGCTGCGGGTCGCGCTCGGCAAGCAGGTGCAGCACGCGGGCGGCAAACTGGCGGATACGGCGCGTGGGGCAGCCGAGCTCCTGGACCAAGCGGTCGACGGTGTTCTCGTTCTCCTCTGCCAGCTGAAGCTGTGCCAGCTCCTCGTCGGTGAGCTGTTCGTCTTTGTTTTCTGCCATAGTTACCTCTTCTTACTATTTCTTAGTGTGCCTGCCAGCACCCTTGCTGTCATCGGTGACCGAGATGAGCTGTCGGTCAGCCGCGCCATTGCGACGCGCGCGGCGGCGCTCCTCGGCGTCTCCTGCGTCGGCGGCGGCGCGGTGAGCCTGGTTGACGTTAAAGACCTCATCGTGCTTGCGCCACGGACCAACGGACTCGCCAAAGCTCATCTTAAGACCGGCGATAAAGCCGCCAAGCCAGCCGATCGGCGCAAACTGCACCAGCGGGAACAGCGAGAACACCCAGGTCAGCAGGACGACTGCCGCCGCTCCTGCAAAGTTGGCAATCCAGTAGTCGCGCTTGGTGACGACGCGCTTTTCGCACGCCCACTGGCCGCACAAAAAGCCAATGTAGATCGCAAAGAGAAAGAGCACTAGTGCAAGCACCACGAACGTCCAGCTCATGGGCGCTACTCCTCGTGATGGTGGCCGCAGCAGCACTCGTGGCCGTCGTCATGGCCGTGGCCGCCGCAGCACTCGTGGTCCTCGCCATGGTGGTGGCCACAACCGCACTCGTGGTCGTCGCCATGCTCGCCGCAACCACAGCCTTCCTCGTGAGCACCATGCTCCTCGGGACGATACTGCGACCAGTCCAGACCGGCGGCAATGGCGTCGGCCTCCTCCTTATAGAGGACATTGATGGCCTGGGTACCCAGCTTGGCACCACCGATGGCGTCGAGCATGTCATAGAGCGTAAAGGCCACGTCGGCGCCGGGCAGCGCAAGCTCGCGGTCGTCGGCATAGGCGAGCGCCAAGCGCAGGTCCTTGATGAAGTGCTCCACCATAAAACCGGGCTTGTAGTCGCCGTCGAGCGCCTTGGGCGCCAGGCTCTCCATGGCACCGGACTTGCCGGTGCCGCCCAGGATCATCTGACGGGTCTTCTCCATATCAAGGCCGCTCAGCTCGGCAAACGCCAACGCATCGGCCATGCCGACCATGCAGGCGCCCAGCGACACCTGGTTGGCGAGCTTGGCAGCCTGGCCCTTGCCGGCGCCATCGAAGCAGCAGATGGTTGCCGCAAAGGTGGAAAGGATATCGCGGACCGGGGCAATGTCGTTCTCGGTAGCGCCCACGATAGCCGTAAGCGTGCCGGCGATAGCACCCGACTCGCCGCCGGTGACGGGGCAGTCAAACGCCATGCGGCCGGAAACCTGGGCGGCCTCGGCAATGTCGCGCGCCAGCTCGGGCGAGCTCGTGGTGAGGTCGATCAGGACCGCACCGGGCTTAGTGCACGCGAGCAGACCGTCGCCCGCCAGGTAGAGCTCCTCGACCTCGGAGGGATAGCCCACCATGGTAAAGACGACGTCGGCGTTCGCCGCGGCATCTGCCGGCGTATCGGCCCAGACGGCACCGCGCTCAACAAGCGCTGCAGCCTTGGACTTGGTGCGGTTGTTGACCGTGACGGGATAGCCAGCGTCCAGAATGTGGCCGGCGATAGGGGCACCCATGATTCCGGTGCCGATAAATGCGACAGAGAGCTTGTTTGCCATGAAACCTTTCCTTTTGGGTTGGGTGTTATTACCAGGTTGAATACTCGTTGCCAGCGTTTGGGCTGTGAGTCGAGGGCGATTACGGACGCAGCGCTTGTCTACTGGCCGCGCACGCGGCGGGCGATGCGGTCGGAAAGCGACGCCTTGTCGGTGCGGTTCTTGCCCCAAAACGCGCAGGCCACCATGCCGGGGCCCACGTGCGAGCCGATGGTGGGGCCCACGGAGCTGCGAATGATCGTGACGTCGGCGCAGCCCTCCTCCTTGCGGATGGCGGTTTCGAGCCAGTCACCGTCCTTTTCGGCATCGGCCGTCATGATGGCGATGGGCATGGTGCGATCGGGCACGTAGTTCTCGCGGAACGACTTGAGGATGGACTTGAGCGCCTTCTTGCGGCCGCGGTTGACGCCGATCAGCGACAGCGAGCCGGCAAGGTCGTAGGAGAGCTCGGGCTTGACGTCGAGCTTTGCCGTGAGCTGCGCCGCCGCGGGCGGAATGCGGCCGCCGGCAGCCAGCGCATCGAAGCTCTCGAGCGTAAAGTAGCCGTGCACGTAGGTCTTGGCCTCGTTTGCCCAATCGACCAGCTGCTTGGCAGTCAGTCCCGCCGAACGCTGGCGCACGGCCTCAAGCGCCAGGAGCTCGCCGGTCGCGCAGGGCAGAGCGTTGTCGACCACGTAGAGCTCAAAGTTGGGATACTCGGCGCGCACGGCATCTGCCGCCTGGCACGCGGAGTTGTAGCTCGACGACAGCGCCGAGGTAAAGCACAGGTAAACCGTGGGCGTGCCCTCTTTGGCGCACTCGGTAAAGAACTCGATATAGCGACCGAGCGACACAGCCGAGGTGGACACGCGGGCACCGGCGCGCATACGGTCGTAGAACTCCTTAGGGCTCATGCTCGACCAGATGTCGTCCGTGCGCTCCTCGCCATCGATAATGAAAGGGAAGCCCAAGATATCGACATCGAGGTTCGCGGCGACCTCGGGGTTAAAGTCGCAGCAGGTATCGACGACGATACGGCAACGGTCCGAATGACCGGCGGATGCGGCCTTGTCCATCAAAGCGACTCCTTACGTAAAAAAGGCGGCCACCCGCATGGGATGGCCGCCAACCGTTAACTCATGCAAGTTAACGTATTTTACTCGTCAAGTGTTTCGATGCGGGGCTTGATGATGCCATATCCACCATTCTTACGGTGATACACCACATTGATGAGGCCAGTCGTCGCGTTCTCGAACACGTAGAAGTCGTGGCCGAGCAGATCGGTCTGCACCAGCGCCTGCTCCTCAGTCATCGGGGTGACATCGATGACCTTCTCGCGGACGAGCAGGTCGTCGTCCTCCTCGGGCAGCAGCAGGTCGGCCAGATCCTCGACGCGCTCGACCGGTGCGACATCCGCGGCGCTGGCACCGCCCTGGCGGTTGTCCACAACCTTGGTCTTGAACTTGCGCAGCTGGCGGGTGACCTTATCGGCGGAGAGATCGATGGCGGCATACATATCTGCGCCGTGCTCGGCGACGCGAATCACAGAGCCGCGGGCACGAACCGTGACCTCGACGATTGCCGGGTTGGGGTTCGAGGGGTTCTTCTCATAACGAAGCACGACGTCGACTGTCATGGGCTCGATATCGAAAACCTTGAGCGCCTCGCCGATCTTCTCGTCCACATGCGCACGCAGAGCATCGGTTACCGTCGTCTTGCGTCCAGAAACCTTGATATCCATACGTGGCTCCAATCTGCCTCGGGGACTTACTGTACTGGCTATGTACCCATTGCCGTGCATTTAATCACCCGAATTCCCAAAGGCCCGAATAACGACTGCTTGATACCGCATACCGAAGTCTCGCACTTTTCCGCGGCAAAGTGCGCTATATGAGGGCGTCGGCGGAGTTGGTTTTTCTCCTGGAAATTGCCCTTGAGCTGCTGGTTTTATCAAAATTGAAAAGCCGGGCTCCCCTATGGGGGAGACCCGGCCATGCGTGTTGAAACCGTGAAGAAGCGCCGCGTTCAATGTATGGCAGGCGCCACCCCTACCAATAACTAGCTATTGAGCTTGTTGATGTCATCGTCGGTGATGGCGCCCTCCTGGCTAGACGACGGGCTGTCGCCGTTGTTATCGGAGGTGTCGCCATCGGAGGACTCGGTCTCGTTGGACGTAGATTCGGATGCCTGCACATTGGCCCCCGAAACAGTCTTGGCGGTAAGGTCATAGGGCATTTGGCCGTACCAGACGCAGTGGACCGCCTCGAGCGTGCCGTCGACCGTGATGTCGTCGAGGGCATCGCTCACGGCACGGCACAGCTCATCGTTAGAGCTAAGGCCTGCGACGCCAAGCGTGGAGGGCGTCTCGAGCGTGCCGACACAGGAGATCTGGCTCATCAGGCGCGCGAGGTAACCACCGGCCGTGGAATCACAGATCACGTAATCGACCTCGCCCGACTCGAGTGCCTCGAAGCACTCGTTGATGTTGGAGAAGGTCTTTTGGTTGGCTGTGATGCCCTGCTTGGCGAGCGCTTCCTGCGAGGCCGAGAAGGTCTGAACGCCCAGAGTAGCGGTGTTAAGCGTTTCGGTGGAAACGCTCGGCGACTCGCCGTCACTGCTCTTGCCGAATACGGCGGGGGCGTCGTACAGACAGGTGCCAAGCGAGCTGATATCGCCGTCCGTAGAGCTGACGTCGCCAATGAAGATATCGGCCTTTTTATCGCTGAGCGCGGAATCGGCCGAGGACGCATCGACAAAGGCGACCTTGAGACCCATGCGGCATGCGAGGGCACGAGCGGCATCGACCGCATAGCCCGTCAGGTTTCCGTCGGCATCCTGCATGGCTTGCGGGGCATCGGAAGTATCGAGGGCGACCGTCAGGGTTCCCGGCGTGACCAGGGCATCGTCCGATACCGTGGGGGTAACGGTCTCGCGCTCGATCTGGTCGATCGTGGGCGTCGTGAACGTGGACAGTGGATTGAACGCGCATCCACTCAGGCCCAAAACGGCAATGACCGCCGCGGTCCCAGCACCCAACCGAGCTGCATGCATCAAGCTGCCCCTCACCATGTCCGCTACCCTGCCTTCTGTGTCGTATACGATCCGTGCCCTGCACGGAATATCGGGTTGTTCCCACCAGCTGACCTGGTATTTGACCCCACACTTGCGCACCGGGGCGTTTGCTCGGGAGGCCGCAGCCACCTTCACGACTGGCCCGCTCGCCCGCGAGGCGGTATTGCCCCAAAGAAAGTAGAACGGACGGTACGGCTTACATCTAGGACGCGCCATGATCGCGCCGCGCGCACGCGGTCGCTTACGTGGATCCCTTTGACCGCGTCTGTCTTGGACTTGGATGGGCGCATTGCCCGTCCGCAACCACAGCCTGGCGGGAACGTAGCGCATTATAACTAAGTTCAAGCTAAAGTTTAAGGTTAGGTCGTCATTCGCACCGCGAGTACAGATTTCGCAGGTCGAGGCGGGCAGCACACGGCGCTCTTCATCGGGACGGAAGTCCCTCCAACTGATGTGACCCATTTGCCGGCGCTCGGCGCGCATCATGTGTAGCGCCGAGGCGCCGGTCAGGATTACAGAGGCTGCCAGTTGCTCGCCTGTCGGCTCGACGCGCCGCGCAATCTTCACTGCCACAAAACCACCCCTACCAAACGCGTGCGATAGCGAGGCCATCGACGGCTTTGGCGCCGGCGCGCTTAAGCTCCGCCGAGGCCGCTGCCATTGTTGCGCCCGTGGTAATGACATCGTCGATGAGCAGCAGACGACAGCCACGTACATCCTCGACCGTCTCGTACATGTCCCGGGCATGTTCCCGGCGCTCGGCGCGACCGAGTTCGCGCTGGTCGCCATGACCGTATTTGACCAAGGCGTCCAGCAATGGCACGCCCGAAAGATCGCAAAACGAGCGAGCGATTGCTTCCATGTGATCAAATCCACGCCGCCGAAACGCCGCCGCAGTCGCGGGAACAAATACCACCGCGTCGACACCGGACAGCACGCCGCCGTAACGGTCGGGGGCTGCTACCTGGGCATGCAAGGCGGTGTCGTAGAGCAGCTCTGCCAGATACGGTGCCAGACGGCGCTCGCCCGCATCCTTGTATGCCTTGATGATGCGCGGCAACGGATGTGCATAGACAGCGCACGCCAGGCAGCGATCGAGGGCCTTAGCCACCGCCGAAGACGCACCCTCGACCGAGCACTCGGTACACAGCAGGTCTCCAAACGGAGCGCCACACCTCGTGCAGCTGTGGCGCGGATCGACAAGCGTGAGCGACGCCAGGCACTCCCGACAAATAAGCGCACCGGCACGCTCGCAACCGGCGCATCGCGTGGGCGAAAGAACCTCGAGTGCCTCATGCGCCGCGCGCTCGGCAAACGGTAGCAATTCATCCGCTAACGGCAAGATGCCGGCACTCCGTAAGCGGCTCAAACCATTCAGATAGTTATTTATGACAAAACCCTCCCTACGCTTGGGCGAAGGGAGGGCTGTCGATTCAGTGCCATGATACCCCGTTGCACTTGGGGTCAGACAAGTCGAATCCGCTTGCGGGCGCTATTCGCCGGCAGGCGGTTGCGGTGCGGACGAGGTGTGGGTCGAGCCTTCGCCACCATCCTGGCGCGGCTTGCGGGAACGGCGACGGCGGCGGCGCTTCTGACTCTGGTCGGCCGAACCCTCGCCACTGCGATCCTCACGCGGTTCGCGCTCGTCGCGAGCACCGCCGCGCGAAGCCTTGGCGGCAGCTCCTCCGCCATCGCCGGGGCGACGGCGCGTGACCTTGACTTCACCATCCGAAACCTGATCGGCCACAGAAGGAACCGAGGGTTTCTGCTGCGTGCCCGAGGAATGGCGACGGCGCGGACGCGGCGCGCGCTCCTCCTCGCCACGTGGCCTGCCAGCCTTGTCGGCAGGCGCGTCGGAGGCCGAGGCGCCCTTGGGAGCGGCACCGGCCTCGCGAGCGGCTGCGGCGCGGAAGGCGTCCTCGCGCTCCTCGCTCGACAGGTGGCGGCGACGACGGCGCGTGGGGTTCATGCCGCCGCCGCGGTTTTGCTGCTGGGGCTGCTGAGCCTCGCGCTCGCGAGAGGCGTTCTTGCCCGCGGTCTCGCCGTTGTCGACGGACGCCGCGCGCTTGCGGCGACGACGGCCGCCGGCCGCCTCCTCGGCCTCGGAAGCCTCGGCCTTGCCGCGGCCCTTTCCGCGGCCACGACCCTCGCCCTGGCCCTGACCGGCACAAGCATCGGATTCGGCATCGCGACGACGGCGCTTGGGCATCGACGTGCCGGCCAGACGGTCGGCACTCGACAGGCCATCGCCCACGTCGACGCCGTTCTCGCGATCGAGCTCCATGAGCGCCAGGCGCATCTCGGGCGACTCGATACGCTCGAGCACATCGCGCGTCACGCAGTCGGGGCGGCAGCTGCAGCCCTGCTCGGCGGCCTTCTTTTTGCAGCCCTCCGAGCACGTCATATCGGCCAAGTTGACCTTAAAGACTTTACCGTTCTCCAGGCGCAGCACCAGCTGCTCACGCGGCGTGTCATATTCCTGGATACGCGCCTTGCCGAGCGGCGTATCGATGAGCGTCTTCTTTTTGGGCGCACGGCTCTTAAAGTCCTTGTACGCCTCGAACTCATAGCGCAGGCAGCACATCAGGCGGCCGCACACGCCGCTGATCTTAGACGAATTGAGCGGCAGGTCCTGCTCTTTTGCCATGCGAATCGAGACGGGCTCAAACTGTCCGCCAAAGCGCGTGCAGCAGAGCTCCTGTCCGCATTGGGCATAGCCGCCCACCAAGCGAGTCTCGTCGCGCACGCCAATCTGGCGCATGTCAACGCGAATGTGCAGCGTCGAGGATAGGTCCTTGACGAGCTGACGAAAATCGACGCGCTCCTCGGCCGCAAAGTAGAACACGGCTTTCTCGCCGCCAAACAGGTATTCGACACCCACCGGCTTCATCTCGAGGTCGAGATCTTTGACCAGACGGCGGAAATCGACCATGGCCTCATCGCCCTGGATGGCCAGGTCGTCGGCAAGCTGCAGGTCGATATCGCTCGCCACACGCAGCACGGGCTTGAGCGGCTGACCGATCTCGTCTTGCGGCACCTCGAAGGGATCGGCCGTGACCAGGCCGATCTCGGTTCCGCGCTCGGTGGAGCAAATGGCATAATCGGCCTCGAGGATATCCAGATCCTGCGGGTCAAACCACAGGTCGCGCGAGGCGTAGGTAAACTTAACGGGTACGACTAACGGCATTTCAGTGCCTTCCTGATATCGAACAGCATGACCTCGATGGCCAGCTGGGGAGTAACGTTTCTGGCAATGTTGCGCTCGGCGGTCGCGACCGCCTCGAGCGCCCGGGTGGCACCCGCAACATTCGTCGCGGCGGCAAGCCGCCCGATCGTGTCGCGCACATCCTCGTTCACAATGTCTGCCGCCTCATCCTGAAGCGTCAGCAGCACGTCGCGCATGAGCGTCCGCGCGCTCGCCAGCGCTTCCATGATACCCGAACGCTCGCGCGCATTGAGTTCGCGCTTGTTGCGGTCCTCAAGCTGCTTCAATGCTCCACGCGACAGATAATCGGCGTTTTGCTCGAGCACCTTTTCCTGCGTGGACTTGACCTCGGCGAGCGGAGCCTTAACGGCGACGATGAGCGACTTGGCGCGGCTGAGTACATCGGCCTCGTCGGCGGCGATGAGCGAATCGATGGCGCGGATCATCTGGCGGCGAGCATCCTGGCGCTCGGCGCTCTTAAGGAACTCGATGCCGCGCGTGGGGCTCCCCGCCACGGCGACCGCCATGCGACAGCGTGCGAGATCCTGGCCCGTCGCGCGGCTCACGGCCTTCGTGGCCACGGCGGGCGACACCAGCCGAAACGGCACGCACTGGCAGCGGCTCACGATGGTGGGCAACATCACGTCTGCCGAGGTGCCCAGCAAGATAAACATAACGCCCTCGGGCGGCTCCTCGAGCGTCTTGAGCAGTGCGTTGGCGGTGTTGGCGCGCAGCTGCTCGGCACGGTCGATGATGTAGACCTTGGCCTTGGCACGGATGGGCGCCAGCGGCACGTCGTCGAGCAGCTCGCGGGTCTGGGCGATGAGGTAGCCCGTAGCGCTCTCGGGCGTGTAATAGTGCACGTCGGGGTGCGTATGGCGGGCGACACGCACACAGCTATCGCATGAGCCGCAGCCGTCCTGCTCGCACAGGAAGGCTTGGGCGAGCGCCCAGGCGGCATCGAGCTTGCCGGCACCGGGAGCGCCCAAAAACAGGTAGGCGTGCGATGCGCGGCCGCTGGCGACGGCGTTGGTCAAAAAATCGCGTACGCGCTCTTGGGTGTCGAGCTTGGCCAGCAGGCTTGTCTGAGCGGGGGCCATGTTACTCGGCCTCCTGGGCAAGCGTGGCGGTGACGGCGTCCTGGGAAATGTCGAGACCGTACGCACGAACCTGCTCGACCGTCTGCGCGAAGACGTCCTCGATGGAAGCGGTGGCGTCGATGAGCTTCACGCGATCTGGTTCCTCGGCGGCAATGGCACTAAATCCCTGGTAAACGCGCTCCTGGAACGCCATGCCCTTGGCCTCCATGCGGTCGACCGCACCACGGGCGGACATGCGCAGCGCCGCCTGCTCGGGCGTGATGTGATAGACGAGCGTGAGCGCCGGGTGCGTCCCCGCGACAGCAAGGTTGTTGGCGTCGCGTACCATCTGGCGATCGAGGCCGTCGGCAAACGCCTGGTAGCAGGTCGTGGAATCATAGAAGCGGTCACACAGGACCACCTTGCCGGCCGCAAGGGCGGGAGCTATGACCTCGTGCACCAGCTGGGCACGTGCGGCCTCGTAGAGCAGCAGCTCGCAGGTATCCCCCATCGCCGTATTGGCGGGGTCGAGCAGCAGGGCACGGATCTTTTCACTAATGGCGGTACCACCCGGCTCACGCAGGGTCACGACCTGGTAGCCAGCGAGCTCGAGCGCACGGGCCAGCAGGCGCGCCTGCGTGGACTTACCGGCACCATCGACGCCCTCGAGCGTGATAAAGCTATGTTGAGCGGGCTCAAAAGCCATGGGCGCAGTCCCTTCCTACAAGGCGCGTAAATGCAGATATATCAACCAAATCATGATACCCCAGGGGCAGGCGCACCCCAAATCCAACCTAGTCATTGGGGACGTTCTTAATTGACTGGTCGTTTAAGAACGTCCCCAATGACTAAAGGCGCCTTTCCAAAGTTGCGGTGAAATAGGGACTGACTGAACCTCTAAGACCGCCAAACAGTCCCTATTTCACCGCAACTTATGATGGGGAATTTTGGATGCTTGGTATAATCGTCGTATGGCATTGAAATGTGGCGAAAGGAGTGGCAATGTCTCGGTATTGCGCCTCGTGCGGCAAGCTTCTTGCAGATAATGCCAAGTTCTGCACCTCGTGCGGTGCACCCGTTGAGCAAACAGCCGCGAGCGATAGCCAGCCCGCTTTTGAGCAGACCGGGCCCCTTGATACGCCGCAAGCCAAGGCGGACGATCCCCTCGCTTATCGCCCCGACCCCGCCGCAAGCCCCGCGGCCGTCGAGACCACGCAGTGCATACCCGTCGCGAGCGGCTCGCCCCAACAGCAGCCGGCTCCCGCATACGCGCCTGCTTCGCCACAGACCCCCGCTCCCAAAAAGAGCGGCACCGGGGCGCTTGTCGCCGTTATCGTTGCGCTGGTGGCAATCATCATCGCCCTGGTCATCTTCTTTGTGATCAAACCGTTCGACAACTCCGCCACGCAGACGACTGCCGAGGTTACCAAGCTGCACCACGATGTTGACGATGATGACCTCAAGTCTCTCGGCGACCCCAATAGCCTTTACGACGATGACGATGACGACGAGGACGAGGCTGGCGGCGAAGCAACCCTCTCCGAGCAGAACCTCTACCGTCGCCTGAGCGAATACTACGACCTGCTCGAGGACCTCGATAGCCAGGTCCGCGCCTGCGCGCAGGCCTTCAATGGTAGCTATCTGGAAGAAGATCGCACCACCCGCCAAAATCTCGCCGACGTCGCCGAGCGCACGGAGGAGACCATCGAGCAGTATTACGATATCGTCGAGGACCTGGACGTCCCCATGAGCTCCAAGAACTACAACTCCTGGAAAGACATCATTGCCCTGTATGACGACCTTGATCACCGCATCGACGCGATCTGCGATGCCTGGGAGATCAGCCTAAAGTACGCAAAGCCCTCGGACCATAAGGACGAAATCGTGGCGCCGCTGGCACGCGACAACGAGCCGGGAACCAGCAGCAACAAGTATCGCTTGGACTTTGAGGACCGCTATCCCAGCGCCAAACCCGTCGAGGTGAACTAGCGTTTTGTCGTTCCCGAGCTGGCAGTTAGGGACGTTCCTAAACTGCCGGCAGAAAAGGAACGTCCCCAACTGCCGAACAAAAAACGGGCGAGGATCATGGGACCCTCGCCCGTTTTTGTTTTGGGCAATGTTTCGGCTGCGCCGCTACTTGCTGGCGGCCGCCTTCTTTGTGGTCGTCTTTTTCGCGGCAGCCTTCTTGGCAGTCGTCTTTTTCGCCGTGGTCTTCTTCGCCGTACTCGCCTTGGTCGTGGTCTTGCGGCCGCGGGCGGGCTTCTTTTCCTTGGTCGGGCAGCCCATGTTGACGCAGATGCGCCACGGACCGCGCGCCGTGTTGACCACCACGATGGGAGCGCCGCACTCGGGACAGGTCTCGCCCGTCGCCTCGAGTTTGCCACGCGCCGGCAGCGGATAGCTCACGCCGCAGTCATCGTAGTTGGTGCAGCGGATAAAGCGCTTGCCGCTCTTCTCGCTCTTGTGCGCAATCAGGTCGCCATGGCGTCCGGCCTCGGCGCACACCTTGCACTCGCCCACCTTAAGGTCGGGCTCGTAATTGGTGGGACACGTGGGGTTCACGCAGATCTCGAAAGCCTTCTGGCGGAACGGCTGACACTTAATGCGCGGTGCGCCGCATTCGGGACACACGGCGGCCTCGCCCTCGAGCGGGCTCACCTTGACGCCGCTCGGCACCGGATAGGTCACGTCGCAGTCGGGCCAGCCCATGCAGCCGATAAAGCTGCCGCGGGTCTTGGCGCTCGTCTTCATGACCAGATCCTTGCCGCACTTGGGGCAGGCGCCCACGCGCGCATCGGCCGTGACGGCGTCGCTAATGGCGTCGCCCAGCTCCTGCGTGTGCTTGAGCAGCTCGTCGAGCACGCCGGCCAGCAGCGCGCGCGAGTGCGTCACGACATGCTCTTCGGTGTCCTCGCCGCGCTCCACGCGGGTCATGTCGCCGTCGAGCTCGCTGGTCATATCGGGGCTCGTGATGCGCGGGGCAAACTGCGTCAGCGCGTCGATGATGGCGATGCCCAGCTGGCTCGGCTCAACGGGATCGTTTTTGAGGTAGCGCACGGCGTACAGGCGCTCGATAATGCTCGCGCGCGTGGACTTGGTACCCAGGCCGCGCTTCTCCATCTCCTGCACGAGCTTGCCCTGGCTGTAGCGCGCGGGCGGCTCGGTCTGCTTGGCCTCGAGCTTAATGTCGAATACGTCGACCGTGTCGCCCTGCTCCAGCGGCGGCATCTGCTCGTCGCGCTTGAGTCCGTACGGGTATACCTCGCGGAAACCCGGGGTCACGAGCACGTCGCCCGAAGCCACGAACGGCTCGCCGTTCACGTCGAGCTCGAGCTTGGTGTTCTCGATGGTGGCGGGGCCCATAAGCGTCGCCAGGAAGCGACGGGCGATGAGGTCGTAGAGCTTGCGCTGGCCGCCGTCGAGCGTGGACGGATCGCCCTCGCCCGTGGGGTAGATAGGCGGGTGGTCGGTGGTCTCGACCTTGCCGCGCGTGGGCTTCATGGGACCGGCGAGCACCTTTTTGCATACGGGCGCCAGCGCCGGGTTGATCTTTGCCAGATCGCTCACCACGGCGCCCAGATCGAGCGTCGCAGGGTACACGGTGTTATCGACGCGCGGATAGCTGATAAGACCCGCCATGTAGAGGGACTCGGCGATGCGCATGGTGCGTGCGGGCGAGATGCCCTCGGCCGCAGCGGCAGCCTGCAGCGAGGTGGTCGCAAACGGCGTGGGCGGCTGCTGCTTGCGCGAGCGCTTGGTCACCGCGGCAACGGTTGCCGTCGCAACGCCGTCGACATGGCCGTACGCCATCTCGGCAGCATCCTTGTCGGTAAAACGCGCCGTCTTGTGCGCGATCTTAAAGCGGTCGTCCTCGGCAGCAGCCTGCGCGGCAGCCATGCCGCGGATTTGCCAGTAGTCCTCGGGCACAAACGCCATGCGCTCGCGCTCGCGCTCGACCACCAAGGCGAGCGTCGGGGTCTGCACGCGGCCGGCAGAACGCACGTTGCCAAAGCCGCCAAACTTGGCGAGCGTCAGGTAGCGCGTGAGCACCGCACCCCAAATGAGGTCGATGTGCTGACGACTCTCGCCGGCATCGGCCAGGTTCTGGTCGAGCGAGACGAGGTTATCAAAGGCCTGCGTGATCTCGGCCTTGGTAAACGAAGAATACTGGGCGCGGGCAACCGGCAAGTCGGGCGCAACCTCGCGCACCTTGTTGAGGGCGTCCGAACCAATCAGCTCGCCCTCGCGATCGAAGTCCGTGGCGATGATGACGCTGTCGGACTTCTTGGCAAGGTTCTTGAGCGAGCGAATGAGTTCTTTCTCGGCCGGCAGCTTGATAACGGGCGCCCAGGTAAGGTAGGGCAGGCTCTCGAGCTTCCAGCCTTTGATGGAGATACCGTCGGCAAGGAACGGTTTGCGCTTGGTGTCATAGGGCGGACGCGCCAGGCCATCGGGTATGTCGGCCGGCAGCATCTCGCCGTCCTCGGTGACCGAATACCAACCCAGCTTTTTATCGAACAGCACGCTGTCGCAAAAATCGGGCGCAAGGATGTGACCGGCAAGGCCGATTGTCACGCACTCCTCGCCCTTCCACTCAAAACGGTAGATGGCGGTGTTGTACACCTTGTCCTTTTTGGGCTTGCCCGTGGAAAGACGCTCGGCGATCTGACGCGCGGCGTCGTTTTTCTCGGCGATGATGAGCTTCAAAAGAGGCTCCTATCTCGTGTGTCTGCGGCTGCGCCCGCACGTACGACGGCCGACTTACGCCCTTGTTTGTTCGATCTGCCCGATGAGCCAATCGCACCAGGCATCCATGCCCTCGCCCTTGCGTGCGCTCACGGCAAACCGCGGCGCCTGCGGATTGAGGTCATCGAGTGTCTTAGTATACCTATCCATGTCAAAATCGAAAGCCGGGGCCACATCAACCTTGTTGAGCAGCTGTGCGCCAGCGTGCTGGAAGATGCCCGGGTACTTAATGGGCTTGTCGTCGCCCTCGGGCACCGAGAGAATCATGATGGACAGGTTCTCGCCCAGGTCAAAGTCGACCGGACAGACCAGATTGCCCACGTTTTCGATAAAGATAACATCGATGTTTTGAAGGCCCACTGCCTGGTCGAACGCGTCAACGGCCTTCATGATCATGTTGCCCTCGAGGTGGCACAGACCGCCCGTGTTGATCTGAATGGCGGGCATGCCGGCTTCCTTCATGGTGATGGCGTCGACATCCGAGGCGATATCGCCCTCGATGACGGCACAGCGCAGGCCGGCTTTGTCGCGCAGGCGCTCGTTGGTGCCCAGAATCGTGGTGGTCTTACCAGAGCCGGGACTCGACAGCACATTGATCACATAGGTGCCTGTCTCTTTGAATCGCTGACGCAGCTGATCTGCCAGGCGCTCATTGCGCGACAGAATTGGCGATGCGATATCAATAGTTTTCTCGGCCATACTCGGCACTCCTTACTTCTACCATTTATACCCCGTCCCCAAATGGCAGGCTGGTTAATTGTCGGGGGTTTCGATCTCGATGCTGGCGATGTCGAGCTCGCGTCCGTGCAGCAGGCGCACGTTGGTGCCGCCACACTGAGGACAGCGGCAATGGAAGCGGTCGTGCTCAAAGACCTCGCGGCAGTCCAGGCACTCGCTTTGTGGATGGACTTCCTCCACGGCAAGCTCGCAGCCGCGCGTGAGCATGTCCTCGTCGCGAAACGTCTCCCACGCAAAGTCGAGTGCCTCACGCACAACTTCGGTCATATCCCCAATGCGCAGCGTTACCAAAACAGCGCGCGAGGCCCCCGCCCCACGCGCCGCGCGAATCACTGTATCGAGTATGCCGTTGACAATGCCAACCTCGTGCATACGGATTTACTCCTCGTCGTCGTCCTCGTCGTCGTTCGAGAACAGATCCAGACGGCTCACAAACAAGCCTTCCTTGCCATCGCGCGCGGTAATGACCACGCGGGCGATGGCGAGCGAAATCTCGTAGAGCGAGAGCAGGGCGCCATACATGAGACCCAGTGTAACGGGCGAGCCGTCGGGCGTAATCACAGCCGAGCCCGCAAGCAGGCCAACGTATACGTAACGCCAGGCACCGCGGAAGGCCGCATAGGACACGATATGGAAGACAGACAGGTAGAAGATGATGAGCGGCAGCTCAAACGCCACACCAAAGCCGATCATAAAGAGCAGCTCCATGTTGACGTAGTTCTCCAGATCGGGCAGCGCCGTAGCGACGGCCGAGGTTTCGCCGATGAGCCACTCAAAGCCCGCAGGGATGATGATGAAGTAGCAAAAGATTGCGCCCAGGAAGAACAGCACCGTCGAGGCGAGCACCGTGGGCACAACCCACTTGCGCTCGTTGGGGCGAAGCGCCGGCAGGAAAAACGCCAGAATCTGCCAAATGATCATAGGCGTGCACATGACAACGGCCATCTTGAGGGCCAGCGAAAAGCGCAGACCAAAGCCGCCGAGCGTGGTGGTGATGTAGAACTTACCGTCCGGCACAAAGGAGCGGATGGGGTCTTCCAGGATGTCGAGCACCACGGGCGTGGCGAAATACAGCACGATGGCGGCGGCAAAGACCGACACGACCACGATGGTCAGGCGACGACGGAGCTCACCCAGATGATCGAAGAGCGGCATGCGCGCAGGTCCGATAGGCATTACTCATCGCCTCCCTTCGGGGCACGGGCGGCAGCGGCGTCGTCCTCGGCCTCGAGCTCGCGAGCGAGCTGGTCGACGACGGCCTTGCGCTTGCGGGGACGACGGGCGTAGAGGTCAGCCGTCGTGGGCTCTGCCGGCTCGGGCTCGGGCTCCGGCTCTGCAGCAGGCTCGGGCTCGACGGCGGCAGCGGCAGACTCGGGGCCCTCAGCCTCACCAGCAGCACCTTCGTCCTCGGCAGCACCCTCACTCGCGGCCTTCTCGGCGGCAAGGCGGGCACGGCGCTCGGCAAAGGTCTCCTTCTTTGCGGGCGCGGCCGTCTCGACGGCATCCTCGTCCGCATCGGAATCGTCATCGACGGCAGCCTTCTTGGGCTTGACCGGAGCCGAAGCGGCCTCGCTTACCGGATCGATAATCTCGGACTGAACAACAGCCGTCATCTTTTCCTGCGTCTCGCGGAACTGACGGATGGCACGGCCGATCGTGCGGCCCATCTGCGGGAGCTTATCCGGGCCAAACAGCAAAAAGCCGAAGACCACGATGATCGCGAGCTCACCCTCTCCAATACCAAACACACATACCTCCAAGGCTCGATGTGAGTCGAGCCCGCACCGCGCCATTCGGCCGGAACTCGTCTATTCATTCGGTCAAGTATAGCGCCCGGACGTCAAAACATCCGAGCGCATCACAAACATATACCAAACGGCACGCCCTTTTTGGGGCAGGGCTTATGCCGCCGTAATTGAAATCTCCTGGTCGACACCCAGCAACTGAACCACGCGCATCACCGGGGGCTGCACGTTGACGCAGCCAAACCGCTTGTCGTGATCGGCTGCGTGGTGCGCGGCGCCCACAAGTACGCCAATACCTGTCGAGTCGATATAGCTCACCTGGGCAAAGTCGAGCTCAACGGCCTCGGTGGGCTGCTCGAGCGCCAAGTCGATGGCGTTACGCAAGCTGTCGGCGTTAGAGATATCAATCTCACCGGTCACCCTGATGGTGTAGAGCTCCGGCGTGGGGTTGGTGGAAATACCCAAATCCATGTATACGCTCCTTTGCGTATCGAGAGTGCGGATAGTACTGGACGCGGATTTGCGGGGCCCTACGCGTTAGGCGCGCTCGGCACGAGCAAGCTCGGCAGCGACGAGCTTGACGGCCAGCACCAGCACGTCGAGTGCGGCCTCCAGGTCCTCGACCGTGGGATAACTCGGCGCGATGCGGATGTTGGTGTCGCGCGGGTCCTTGCCATAAGGCCAGGTGGCACCTGCCGGCGTGAGCTTGACACCCAGGTCGGCGCAAAGCGCGGCGACCTTTTGGGCCGAGCCCTCGGGGCCATCAAAGCTCACAAAGTAGCCGCCGCGGGGATGCGTCCAAGTAGCGCAACCCGTATCGCCCAGGCCCTCAGTGAGCTTGCACTCGACGGCCTCAAAGCGCGGACGCAAGAACTCGGCATGCTTTTTCATGTGCTCCTTGACCGCCTCGATGGTGGGAAGGAAGCGCACGTGGCGTAGCTGGTTGAGCTTGTCGGCGCTGATAAGACCGGCCTTCAGGCGCTTGGAGAACTCCGCGATGACCGCGGGACTCGCACCGATAAAGCCGATGCCCGCGCCCGGGAAGGTGATCTTGGACGTCGAGGCGAATGCCACCACGCGGTCCTCGGTACCCGCCGCGCGGGCAAGATCGAAGATGTTGGCGAGCTCGTCGGTCTCGTCGTACAGGTCGTGCACGCAGTAGGCGTTGTCCCAAAAGATGCGAAAATCGGGCGCGGCCGTGGGCATCTCGACCAAGCGGCGCACGGTGTCCTCGCTAAAGGTGATGCCCGTGGGGTTGGAATACTTGGGCACGCACCAGATGCCCTTGATGGAATCGTCGGTGGCAACCAGGCGCTCTACCTCGTCCATGTCGGGGCCGCTGCCGGTCATCGCGACGGGGACGTTCTCGATACCCAGGTCGGCGGTGATGCCAAAATGACGGTCGTAGCCGGGAACCGGGCACAGGAACTTGACCTTCTTACCGTCGTGCGCGGCCTCATAAGCCTCCCAAGGCTCGCTGCCGCACGAGCCGCAGCGCCAGAACATACCGGCGATATCGTGCTCGATCAAAAGGCTCGACGAACCCAGTACGAGCGTCTGATCGGCGGGGCAACCCAGGAACTCCCCCGCCAGCTTGCGTGCCGAGGGGATGCCCTCAAAGCAGCCGTAGTTGGAGCAGTCGACGTTACCGTCGTGCAGATCGGCGTCGGCATTGAGGATATCGAGCATGGGGCGCGAGATGTCCACCTGGGAGGGCGACGGCTTGCCGCGCGCCATGTCGAGCGCCAGGCCCTTGGCCTTGACCTCGGCAACCTCGGCTTTGAGCGCCTCGATGGCGGCATCGAGTTCGGTGGTTTCCATCTTCTGGTAGATCGTCTGCATGGGTGCGACCTTTCGCAAAGCGGGACGTTGCAGTTTGTCTAAGTATAGACCGCTACCGCCGCAACGGTATGAAGCCGTGATAGATTAAGTCCATCGCAATGAATTACGATATCCACCGTATGACCCGTATAGCCGCATGGCACATCCAAGGAGGCAGTATGGAATACGGCTCTTTTCAAGCCGAGGAGTTCGGAGACCTGCAGCGTCTGGTCGACGGCTTGTTTTATGACCGTAAGGCCATTGACCGCCTGGATCTAATCGTTCAGGCGGAGATCTTGGACCTGGCGCCCGATCTCATGGAAATCGTGAATCTTTTGCCGCCCGGCCACTACGACCGCCAATCGCTTTGCGACCAGCTTAACTCGGCCCTTGCCGCCCACGGCTGGGGCGCCGTCTACGGCACCGTGGAATAAAAATGGCAAATAAATGAAATGCCGTTTGTGACAGTGCTCACAAACGGCATTTTTTCACACGAGGGCATCCGGGGCATGTCCGGCCCCGGTTTTCGCGCTCCTACTCGTCCTTGGGCGAAGGGTGCTTGCAGACCACGCTCATGTAGATCATGCCCAGCACGGCCGCGGTAACAGAACCAGCAAGAATGGCGGCCTTGGCGGCCAGAACCTCGAACTGGGCCGTCGGGAAGGCGAGGCCGCTGATGAGGATCGACATGGTAAAGCCGATGCCACCCAAAATGCCCACGCCGGCGATCATATGCCAGTTAACGTTATGAGGCAGCTCGCAAGCCTTAAGCTTGACCAGGGCAAACGTCACGCCAAAGATACCGATCGGCTTACCCAGCAGCATGCCAAAGTACACGCCGAGGGTCACCGGGTCGGTAAGCAGCACGCTCATGTCCACGCCCACAAGGCGAACCTGCGCGTTGACAAACGCAAAGATCGGCAGGATCACAAAGTTGACCGGCGTGGAGATCAGGCGCTCCATGCGGATGAGCGGCGGGGTCACACGGTGCATGACACGCTCGACCTTGGTAGTCGAAAGGGTAAAGTCGTGCTGGCCCAGGATGTGCGCCTCGTCGTCGTAACGGTCGTCGAGCAACGGCAGGTACTCGCCAAGCCAATCGGTAAGGCTATCGAGCTTAACACCGCACTTGGCCGGGATGGTGAAGGCCAGGATGACACCGGCAAGCGTGGCGTGCACGCCGCTCTTAAACATGCAAAACCACAGCAGCAGACCAAGCACCGAGTACGGGGCAAGGCGATAATGCTGAGTCTTGTTGAGCCACACAAGTGCGCAGGTCACAACTGCAGCGGCACCCAGCCAAAACGGACTGGGGCTCTGGCCGTAGAAAATGGCGATGGCGGCGATGGAGATGAGGTCGTCGGCGATGGCGAGCGTCGAGAAGAACACGCGCACGCCGTTGGGCACGCGATTGCCCAAAAGCGACAGCACGCCCAGCGCAAAGGCAATATCGGTTGCCATGGGGATGGCCCAACCGTTGCGGGCGCCGGCATGGTTAAAGATCAGGTAGATGCAGGCGGGAACGACGACGCCGCCCACGGCTGCCAGCATGGGAAGCATGGCCTGACGCGGATTCTTGAGCTCGCCGACCGTCATCTCGTACTTAAGCTCAATGCCCACCAACAAAAAGAAGATCGCCATGAGAAAGTCGTTGACGAAAAGCTCGACGGTGAGGCCAGCCGTAAGGTTGCCCAGACCCACATACAGCGGGGTCTCCAAAAAGTGATGGATAGCCTCGTAGACATCGGTGTTGGCGCAGATAACGGCGGCGATGGCGGCGATGACCATGACGGCGGCGGAAATCGTGCCATTCTCGGCGATGCGCTCCCAGATGTCATGACGTTCAAAGCGCTTGCGCTCACGAACGTTGAACAGCTGCTCAGTTGCTGCCATGGGCGGCTCCTTTCACGGGAAAGCTCCCGTCTTAAAAAAGCACGGCCCGCCCAAGTGGCGGCACCGCGCTCCAACGTATTACGCTTGCATCTAGCCTACCCTGCACGACAAGCACGCAGGCGTGGCCGAAAAGCGGAACCACAGGTTGAACATTATTTGCCCAACGGTACGGGCGCCCCTGTCCAATAGAGGACGCGGTCCCGCGCACAAAAAACGACCGGAGCGCGGGGCGTCCGCGGTCCGGTCGTAGCAGGCTACAAAACCTAGCAGGCGGCCATGATGGGGGCAGCGACCTGCTTCTTACGGGAGAGGACGCCCGGCATCCAGACGCCGTCGTGCTCGTCGGCAATGCCCAGGCCCTTCTGAGCGGCCTCGGTCTCGCCCTCGAGCAGGACCTGCGAGCCCTCCTCCATGATGTCGGTGATGCACAGGACGATGCCGTCGGCACCCTTCTCGGCGGCGTAGGCGCGCATGGCCTCGCGGATCTCGTCGATCATGCCGAGCGCACGGCTCTTGTCGACGGTCTCGTACTGGCCGATGAGCAGCTTCTTGCCGGCGGGCTCGAACATCTTGATGTCGTTGCCGACCATCTCGGCTGCGGTGAAGGAGCCGGACGGACGGGTGAGGAAGACCTCCATGCCAAACTTGACCGGGTCGACGCCCACCTGCTCGCCGAGCTTGGCGGCGACGGCGCGGTCGACATCGGTGGTGGTGGGGCTCTTGAGCATGAGCGTGTCGGTCATCATGGCCGAGAGCAGCAGCTTGGCCTGAACGTCGGAAAGCTCAACGCCGAGCACGCCGGCGAGCTTAGTGACGATGGTGCAGCTGGAACCCCAGGGCAGGCAGATGTAGTGCAGCGGGCCGGCGCTCTCAAAGTCGCCGATGCGGTGATGGTCAACGACGCCAAAGACCGTGGCGTCCTTAAGGCCGGCGACGGACTGGGCGGACTCGTTGTGGTCGGTGAGAACGACAAGCTGGCCGGCCTCGACGGACTCAATCATGCGGGGCTCGGCAATGCCGGCGTCTGCGAGCAGCTTGGCGGACTCTGCCGGAAGCTGACCAAGAGCGCAGACCTCATAGGTGTTGCCGGCATACTCAACCTGATTGAGCAGCTGAGACAGAACGACGGCGCTCATGATGGCGTCGTTATCGGGGTTCTGGTGACCAAAGACAAGAACGTTTGCCATGGGTATCCTCCACTTGGTATGTGTAATTAGACGTAGCTATGGTAGCACGCTGGCAGCTGGCCTTTGGGGACGGAAGGGCCACGGCATATTTTGTGGCAGGTATGGGGGCCAAGGCTGTCCCTTTTGCACCATGTTGGTGCAAAGTAACCTGGCCCCCTTGCACCAGCTATTTACCGGCAGCGCGCAGGGCTACGTAGGCAGAACCGATGATGCCGGCGTCGTTTCCGAGCGAGGCAACCTTAATGGGCGTCTCGCGCGAGGCGGAGAGCGCGTAGCGCTGGAAGTACTCGCGAACCTTATCGAGGTAGACATCGGCCGAGGCGGAGGCGCCGCCGCCGATCAGGAACATCTCGGGATCGACCACGTTGGCAATAAGCGCCAGGGCACGGCCGAGATAGTCGGCCATGGTATCGGCCGCGGCCAGCGCGAGCTTATCACCCTCGCGGCAGGCTTGGAACACGTCCTTGGAATCGGAGGGGCCGGTGAGCTCGATGGGCTCGACGCCCGCCTTCTTGCACTCGGCAAGGTAGTTGCTCACCACGCCGGTGGCGCTGGAATACTGCTCCAGGTGGCCATGGCCGCCGCAGCCGCAAGTGCGCTCCTCAGCCGGATTCAGGCACATATGGCCAATCTCGCCGCCAGCGCCCACAACACCCGACACCACATCGCCGTTGACGATAACGCCGCCGCCCACGCCGGTACCGATGGTGACCATCACCACATTCTGCACGTCCTTGGCAGAACCGAGCCAAGCCTCGCCCATGGCAGCGGCGTTGGCATCGTTCTCGTACTTAACGACCGCATCGGGGCAGTGCTCCTGAATGGCGATCTTCAACTCGGGCAGGTTAATGGCAATGTTGGCCTTGACCTTGGCATCGCCCGCTGCCGGAATGGGGCACGGAACAGCAAGGCCAATGCCCGCCACAAAGGCGCGCGGAATCTGTGCCTTGGCGACCACCTGGTCGATAGCCTCGGTCACCGCGGCAAAGCCCGCAGCGTCAACGATGGGAGGCGTGGGCACGCTGACCTTCGCAAGCAGGTTGCCATCCCCGTCGAACAGGCCCTCCTTAACCGAAGTGCCGCCGACGTCGATGCCGATGTAGTACTGCTTAGGTTCCATAGGGGCCCGCCTTTCTCGTTTAAACATTGTCTGTATGGTACCGCTCCCAAGGCAAAAACCTACCAAAAAGGGACAGGTTTGTTTTGGTAGGTTTTATCTGGGGAAATGCAGAATACAGGATTCGTTTCGCTGGGTGCTAAATCGGTTCGGCCCCGTCCTCGGACCGATTAGATTTCTCAACACGACATTATTCGAATGTATATTTATTTAGAGCGCTTTTATTTTTAGCGCAAAGCGACTTTTAGTAATATATCTATCGAACTTTTCAATGACTCAATAGGGATACTTAGGTGTTGAGTATACTTTCTTTTATACTCAATCAAGTTGGAAAGGAGGTCCCATGATTCCCAAATACGAGGCGATAGCTGCAGATATTCGTCGAAGTATTGAGGATAACGCTCTTAAACCAGGCGACAAGCTTCCCACCGTCGTTGAGTTCTGCGAGCTCTATAGCGTTTCCAAAATCACCGTCAAACGAGCTATCGAGCAAATCACCGAGGAAGGTCTTGTTACCAGCCGTCGTGGATCGGGTACCTACGTTAAGGACACGGCGGGGCTTCCCGGCCAAGCGTTTTTCCAGGGCAAAAACGACCGTGCCCAGGGCTTTTCGTATGAGCACCGCGGGGAGAAGGTGACCTCGGTGGTCTATGATTTCTCGATTGTTAATCCACCAGCGGACATCGCAGCCCAGCTGGGAATTGCCGAGGATGACTTCGCCTATCACATCGTGCGCGTGCGTCAGGCCGATGAGAAGCCCATCGTTATCGAGTACACCTACATGCCCCTCGAGCTGATTCCGGGCCTTAAAAGGAAGGACCTGTACGGATCGGTCTACCGCTTTGTCCGCGAGCAATGTGGGCTGAAGATCTCGAGCTTCCACCGTACCATTCGCGCCGTGGCAGCAACCGAGGAAGAAGCCGAGCGCCTGGACACCAAACCTGGCTCTCCCCTGCTCGAGCTCAACCAGATTGGCTTTTTGGACAGCGGCGCGGCCTTTGAGTATTCGGTCTCGCGCAACGTTGGCGACCGCTTTGAGTTGCACAACGTAACGTTGGTATAGGTTTTTGTAGTCATGCGGGCGCTCGTTTTGAGCTGTTTGTGCAACGCCCGCGCAACACAATGGGGTATGAATATGTCCGATTTGATTAAACTGACGCCGATCTTCCACGAGAAGATCTGGGGTGGCCGTCAACTCGAAACCGTATTTGGTTACGACATTCCCGAGGGTCCCATCGGTGAGTGTTGGGCCATCTCGGCCCACCCCAACGGTGACTGCCAGATTGCGGAAGGCCCGTATGCAGGCCACACGCTGTCGTGGCTGTGGGCCGAGCACCGCGAGCTCTTTGGCAGGTGCGAGGGCAAGGAGTTCCCGCTGCTCATTAAGATTCTGGACGCCAAGGACGACCTTTCGATCCAGATTCATCCCAACGACGAGTACGCTGCCAAGCACGAGAACGGCAGCCTGGGCAAAACCGAGTGCTGGTATGTGCTGGACTGCGAGCCCGGCGCCACAATCATCGTCGGCCAGCGCGCGCATGACCGCGCCGAGGCCGCGCAGATGATCGAGGACGGCCGCTGGGACGACATGCTCAACGTACTGCCGATCCACAAGGGCGACTTTTTCCAGATTGATTCCGGTACCGTGCATGCCATCAAGACCGGCACGCTCATTTTGGAGACGCAGCAGTCAAGCGACGTGACGTATCGCCTGTACGACTACGACCGTCCCGGCACCGATGGCAAACTGCGTCCGCTGCACATTGAGCAGAGCCTCGATTGCATCGACTTTGATGCTCAGGCTCCGACCGACGGCACGGTGGCCGCGCCCGAGGTGAACGGCGTAACCGAGCTCGAGTCTTGCTCCTGCTACACTGTCGATCGCGTACGCGTCGACGGCAGCAAGACCTTGGAGCAGCGCTGGCCCTTCATGTGCCTGTCGGTCATCGACGGCGAAGGCACCGTCTGCGGCGACCCCGTCCACAAGGGAAGCCATCTGCTGGCACCCAGCACCGTCAGCTCCATTGACCTCGAAGGCCAGATGGAACTGATTATCAGCCACCTCTAGGTCGCGCCAACAACCGAAACGTAATAAGGGGCTCTCCCGACCATGTACGGAAGAGCCCCTACTCGTATCTATCTATCAGCCCACCCGGTTCTCCAGATCAAAAAGCGAACGAGCAGAGCGACGTTCGCAAGCTGCAGGCCAAAACGCCACAAGGAAGAGGGCGCGCCGGGGGCTTTGGTCGATCGCGAGTTCCGCACGAGCCGGAGAGCACTTAATGTGCTCTCCGTGCGAGCAGGACTGTCCGAGCAGGCGACCAAAGCCCCCGGCGCGCCCGGTCAACCTCGCAGTTAGGCATTCAGCTTGACGATCGGAGCGAAGCCCTTCATAAGCTTTTTGGTCTGGCCGGTCTTTTCGAATTGGACCTCGATCATGTCTCCAGCGACCGAGATCACGGTACCCGTGCCAAAAGTCTTATGACTCACGGTATCGCCCGCGGCAAAGTCCTGCGACGCGCTGGCGCGATCGACCTTGCGCTCCACTGTCGGGGACACCTTAGACGACGGCTTTTTGGCTCGCGGTGCGCCCGAGCCAAAGGTCGAGGCAACGCGACCGGCGTCGGGCGAGACCCCACGATGGCGCTCGGTCCCGTAGCTGCTGCCGCCAAAGAAATCGTCGAAGCTCGATCCGCCGCGCGAACCGGAACCGCCGGTCGAGCGCGTATGCGAACCAAACACCTTGCCGCCATACATATCCGAACCCGTGCCCGAGCCAAAGGTGCCGCGACGGTCGCCGCGCTTCTCCCAGCCCGTGCCCTCAAAACCGGCAGAACCGATACCGCTAAACTCGATATCCTCAAACGGAATCTCGTTGAGAAAGCGCGAACGCGGGTTGGCGGAGGTCGAACCGTAGGTGCGACGCGTGGCCGCATAGGTCAAGAACAGGCGTTTGCGGGCACGCGTGATGGCGACGTAGGCCAGGCGACGCTCCTCCTCGAGCTTGCCCGGATCATCGCTGCCACCAAAGTCGTGGACGTGCGGAAAGATACCCTCCTCCATGCCGGCCACGAACACCGCCGGAAACTCCAGGCCCTTGGCGGAGTGGATGGTCATCATGGTAATGGCATGCGTCTCGCCGGCCAGGGAATCCAAGTCGGAGCGCAAGGCCAGCCACTCCATGAGTGCCGGCAGCGCCTTACAGGTGAGCGGACCGTAGGTACGCTCGATCTCGCCGGCATGCACGGCACCCGCCGACAGCTCCGTCGGCGCGGCATACGCGTTGCCTGCGATGGCGGCGGCCAGGGCATCCTGCGGAGACAGCGCCGGAGCGGCCAAGCCATCGAGCGGATTGGAGCCCGCGGCGTCACGGGCGCCGACGAGTGCCTCAAACGAGGATGCCGGGGCAGATGGCCCCGGTTCGGGCGCAGACACGCTCACCACGACGGGCTCGGGCTCGGCGCCGGCAGGCACGTCGGCAACACCGGCTGCGCGCAGCTCTTCTAGGCTCTCGAGCGTACCCTCGATATCCTCGTGCGTCTCCTCAAATTCCGCCGCAACGCCCAGAAATTCCTGGATGTTCTCGGCGCGGCTCTCAGATTCCATGGTGCCCTCGGCGCGAAACGCCTGCAGAAGGCCCGTCTTATCGACGATCATCTCGACAACGTCCTTGAGCTCGCCGTCCATGCGGCGGCCCTCGCGCACCAGTGAGACAAAGCTCGACAGGCCGTTGCGCACCTTGGCGCTAAACATGCCGGTTTCGGCGCACGCGATCTCGCAAGCCTGGAAGAACGAGCAACGGTTGTCGCGTGCCAGCTGCTCGATCTTTTGGATTGAGGTGGAGCCAATGCCGCGGCGCGGTGTGTTGATGACGCGCTTGACGCTCATCTCGTCGGCCGGGTTCACGATCATCTTGAGGTAGGCCATGACGTCGCGAATCTCGGCACGGTCGAAGAATCGAGTGCCGCCCACGATCTTGTAGGGCACGCCCGCGCGCAGAAACATATCTTCGAGAATACGCGACTGGGCGTTGGTGCGATAAAACACGGCGATATCGTCGTAGCTCGTGCCTTTGGCATGCAGTTTCTCGATCTCACCGGCAATCCAGCGGCCCTCGTCGCGCTCGTCGCTCGCCTGGAAGGCCTGAATCTTCTCGCCATCGCCCTCAGCCGTAAACAGGCGCTTGTCCTTGCGCTGCGAGTTGTGGCGCACCACGGCGTTGGCGGCGTTTAGGATATGGCCCGTAGAGCGGTAGTTCTGCTCGAGCTTAACGGTCTTGCAGTTTTTAAAGTCCTGCTCAAAGTCCAAGATGTTGGTGATGTCGGCGCCACGCCAGCTGTAAATGGACTGGTCATCGTCGCCCACAACCATGAGGTTTTGGTACTTGGCGGCCAGAAGGTTGGCGATTTCGTACTGGACGTGGTTGGTGTCCTGATACTCGTCGACGCTAATGTAGCGGAAGCGCTCCTGGTACTTGTCGAGCACCTCGGGGCGGGTGCGCAGCAGTTCGAGTGTGCGCACGAGCAAATCGTCGAAGTCCATCGCGTTGGCGGCGCGCAGGCGGCGCTCCAGCTCCAGGTAGACCTGCGCGGCCTTTTTGTCGTTGGGGCTATCGGCGGATTTGAGCATGTCCTCGGGGCCGATCATGGCGTTTTTGGCCGAACTGATCTTGCTGCGAATCATGTTGATGGGGAACTGCTTTTGCTCGATGCCGAGCGCCTGCATAATGTCACGCACCATGCGCTTTGAGTCATCGTCATCGTAGATGGTGAACTGACCGGTGTAACCCAGCAGGTCGGCGTCCTCGCGCAGCATGCGCACGCACATGGCGTGGAAGGTGCACACCCACATGCCGCGGGTACCGCTGGGAATGAGCGCCGTCAGACGCTCGCGCATCTCGGCCGCGGCTTTGTTGGTAAACGTGATGGCAAGAACCTGCCAAGGCTTAACACCCAGGTCGCCGAGCATATGCGCGATGCGGAAGGTCAGGACGCGAGTCTTGCCCGAGCCTGCGCCGGCGAGGACCAGCAACGGGCCCTCGGTGGTCAGGACGGCCTCGCGCTGGGCGGGATTAAGGCTGTCGATGTCGACGAGCGGCTTGACGGGCTTGGGTGCCGGCGCGGGAGCGTCGTAGATGTCGAGCGGAACGAGCTCGGGCTCCGGCGCAGCGGGGGCGATGTATGCATCGAGCGGCACGGGTTCCGGCGCGGGCGGCACGGGTACCGCGGCGTTCTTTTCCCAGGGCAAGGGCTGGGTCATGGGCGACTCCTCATCTGACGGACGGCGCGCCTGCGGGCGGCGCCATAGTTTGAGCCGTACCAGTATACCGAGCCGCGCGGACACCGACGCAAATCACACCACGACTCCGTGCGCCGCGCTCTGGCCGCCGCGCAGCGTCAACCAAGTTACAGGCCGAGCATAGGCTCCAGAACAAAGAAGTACGCGAGCACCACGATGCCCAGAATAATGCGGTAGACGCCAAAGCACTTAAAGTCGTGACGGCGAACGAAGCCCATGAGCCACTTGATGGCAATAAGCGAAACCACAAAGGCCACGACGCAGCCCACGCCCAGAATGGCAATCTCGTTGGTGCCAAACGTACCGCCCTTAACGAAGTACTTGACCAGCTTGAGCGCGCTCGCGCCAAACATAACGGGAATGGCCAGGAAAAACGTGAACTTGGACGCCACCGAGCGCGTGCAGCCCAGCAGCAGGCCGCCGATAATGGTAGAGCCGGAGCGTGATGTGCCCGGAATCAGCGAAAGCACCTGGAAGCAACCGATACCCAATGCGGTCTTCCAGCTCAGGTCCTCGAGCGTGGCGATGGATCCAAAGTCCAAATCCTCGTCATTGTCATTGTCTTCGGTAATATCCGCCGCAGGAGCCGCGAAGTGTGCACCGGCGGGACGCCCGCCCGCCACCACAGCACACGAACCAAACGAATCGGCAAGAGCGGCGTTCTCGCGCTTACTCGCACGCCAGTTCTCAATCACGATAAACAACACGCCGTACACGATGAGCGCCAGCGCCACGACGGGGGCGTTATAGAAATGCTCCTCCATCCAGTCGTTGAGCGGCAGACCGATCGCCGCGGCGGGAATACAGCCAAGCACAATCTTGCCCCACAGCACCCAGGTGTCGCGACGACCCTCCTTGCCCTTGCTGGGCGAGAACGGATTTAAGTCGTAGAAGAACAGAACGCAAACGGCCAAAATGGCGCCAAGCTGAATCACGACCAGGAACATATTCCAGAATGTCTCGCTCACATTCATCTTGACGAACTCGTCCACCAAGATCATGTGGCCCGTCGACGAAACGGGCAGCCATTCGGTGATGCCCTCGACCAGGCCCATGAAGGCAGATTTTAGAAGCTCGATGATATCCAAAGGGACCCCCTCGTTTTTCACCCGCCGATAGTTGTTCTGCGGACGGTTGCGGGCGATGTCCCATTATCAACCGTTCGGCCGCGGCCGCGCCCACCCTTACCAAAAATCTCGCCCGTTCACAGAATTGCGAGCGGTCAAACCGAAATCCTTGGGTATAACTGCAACAAGCTAAAGTGTCCGGCGGCCAACACGTCGTCCGATGCACGAGCCCCGCGCCCGTGCGATAGACCAAGGAGGAAACCATGAACGAGGGCTATACCAAGGTATTTGTTTCACTCGACGGTACTGAGCAGCAGGATTTTGTGCTCACACGCGCTATCAAGGTCGCCGCAAACAATGGCGCCAAGCTGATCATCGGTCACGTCATCGATTCCACGGCGCTCGAGAGCGCCGGTTCCTATCCGGTCGATCTGGTCAACGGCCTGGAGGAGGCCTTTAAGAACTCCATCGCCAAGCAGCTCGAAGAGGCCAAGGCTAATCCCAACATTCCCGAGGTCGAAGTCATGATTCGCGCCGGCCGTATTCGCGAGACGCTCAAGGACGAGATGCTCGACGTGGTCAAGCCCGATCTGGTGCTCTGCGGCGCTCGTGGCCTTTCCTCGATCAAGTATGCGCTCCTGGGTTCGATTTCGACATTCCTGCTGCGCAACACCGACTGCGACATTCTGGTCGTGAAGTAGGTTCCTTCCCGCCGGCGCAAGGCCTGCGGGGTTATCACGCCGACGTCCTCGCCGCTTCGCGGCTGCGGGATGTCGGCTTAGATAACCCCTCCCGGCCTTGCGCCTTCGTCACCGTACTTCAGCGAGTTAGCTGAATAGAGAGATGGCGTGCCGCCCTGGTTGGGCGGCACATTTTTTTGGGTGATTTTTTTAGAGCCTCATAGCCATGTTCACGCTCGGGAACATAGCCATCCGCACCACAAGACGGCCCGACTACTCGAAGTATTGAAACTTGTTGGTCGAGAAAGCGAATGTTACGACAAAGCCTTCGCCGGAGTCGGATGCCGCGGTGACGTCGATGCCCATCTTGGAACACAGGCGCGCCACCAGGTAGAGGCCGATGCCCGTTGCGCGTTTGGTGGTGCGGCCGTTATCGCCGGTAAAGCCCTTCTCGAACACGCGCGGCAGGTCAGCCGCGCTCACGCCGCAGCCGTTGTCCGCGACGGTAAGCTCGATGCGCTCGTTTGCCAGGCCCTCGTCCAGCAACGCACCCGAAAACACAATCTTCGCGCCGTCCTCACGCGCATATTTAATGCTGTTCTGAATGAGCTGGCCCAGAATAAACTCGAGCCATTTCTCGTCGGTGAACACCTCAAAGTCGAGGTTCTCGCACACCGGAGCCACGTGCGCCGCAATGAGCTCGCGCGCATTGGCTTTAATCGCGCCCGTCACCAAGCTCTTGAGACCCCAGCGGCGAATCAGGTAGTCGCGCTCTACGACTTCCGAGCGCGCATAGTACAGCGCCTGATCGATATAGCGCTCCACGCGAGCCAGCTCGCGACCCAGTTCATCCACGCGCGACAGATCGTCTTCGCTGCCGTCCAGGTTTTCCAAAATCAGATGAGCCGCCGCCAGGGGCAGCTTGGCCTCGTGGACCCAGCTCTCGATATAGTCGCGGTAGTCATCGGTCTGGCGCCGGCCTTCCGCCACCTCGTCGCAAGCGGCTTTGCCCACCCGGCGCAAGACCTCATATTCGAGCTCGCCCTCGGCATAGGTCGGGCATTGCACCATCTCCTGCACCCAAGCAGGGCTCCCCAGCTCCTCTGCCGCGCGCTCCAGCTGGCACAGAAAACGACGACGGCGCACGTACTCGATCACGATGCCCAGCATGCCAAAGATAAAGGACACACCGACCGCCACGACCACGATGGATGCCGGGGCGCCGGCGACCGTCAGTACAAAACAGCTCAGCAGAACGCCGCAGGTCCACACGGCGACGGGAAGCAGTGCATCTTTAAAGAACTTGGCAAACGACATAACCGGCCCCTAGACCGAATAGCCTTGGCCGCGATGCGTCGTCAAATACCCCTTGATGCCGATTTTTTCGAGCGTGGTGCGCAGGCGGTTGATATTGACGGTGAGCGTATTGTCGTCCACGAAGGCGTCGGAGTCCCACAGGTCCTGCATGATAGCCGAGCGCGAGACAATCTTGCCCGCGCGGCCCAAGAGCAGCGAGAGGATACGCAGCTCGTTTTTGGTGAGCTCGGTACTGTCGCCGGTTGCCGTATTGGTAACCATGGAGCGGGCGAGGTCGAGCTCCAGCCCCTTGTGGACGAGCGTGCTGCGATCGCCCGCCGCCGCGGTGCGGCGCAGCAACGCATTGATGTGCGCCACGAGCACACGGGCGCTGTAAGGCTTGGGAACAAAGTCGTCCGCGCCAAGCGTCATGGCCATGACCTCGTCGATCTCGGTCGTGCGCGACGTGAGGACGATGATAGGAACCTCGGATTCGCGGCGAACCTCGTGGCAGATATGTTGGCCGTCCTTGACGGGAAGCGTGAGGTCGAGCAACACCAAGTCGGGCGCGGCGGCAAGGATATCGCGCGAGACATGCTCAAACGATTCGCAGGCCTCGATTTCAAACCCGGCGCGGGCAAGGATGTCGACAAGCTCACGACGAATGCGCTCGTCGTCCTCAACGACATAGATCAGCGCCATGGATTCCGCTCCCCTCTTGGTTGTCTTGCCCCATTATGACCGCGGAGCCGCAGGTGCGTGCCTCGCGAGGCACCAAGGTGACAGAACTGTTCGCGAACGAAAGCGTTTGGCTCGCCCCTCGCTCGCAACGGGAGCGAGGATCAAATGATTATTAAATCCCCGTCCCAGGAAAATCATTTAGCGGTGGGCACGGAGCTTTTCGTAGCCTTCGGCAAAGAAGGCAACCGTAGCGGCGTCGGACTCGGCGGCGTCCGTCTCGGCGGCAGGGACCACGCCGTGCTCGTCACTCACCAGGAACAGCGCGCCCTTGAGCTGCGCGGGAATGTCCACGCGCGTGACCGGGATGCCCTTGGTCTGGGCCAGCTGCTCGATAAGCGTTGCCGTGCCACACAGGCACTCGTCCGCCGGTGCCACAAAGACCAGCTCGCCGTTGTTGACGGCGGCGAGCAGCTCGGGCGCCACGCCGGTTTCGTCGGCCTCGGAGCGGGCCTCGGCGGAGCGGGCACGCAGCGCCTTGGCCGAAGTATCGGCCAGCGGCTCGTACTCCCCCACCGTCATGGCGGCATTGCCGTTAACGTCGATCACCAGCATGAGCACGCCGTCGCGCGCGGTGTAATCGCCCTCGGCAAGCGACCACTCAACGTGCTGCTTGGCCCAGCTGAGCATGTTATGGGTGAGCGGCTCGCCCTGCACCAGGCGCTCGGACAGCGCACGAATGTGGCGGTTGAGCATGGGCACCTTTTTGTTGGACATGCGCCAACGGCAGACAAGCGCGGGCTTGTCGAGCGTAAACTTCTCGACCGCCTCCTGATTGGCGCAAAAGTCCTCGTACGCACGCTGGTCCTCGGCATTGCCAAACAGCTCGGCATCATCCACAACGGCCATATCCAACCTTTCTCAAAAACATACACCGCACCGTTATACCCAAAAAAGCCGCCTGCACCAACCGGCACGGGCGGCAATAGATAGCTTTAGTTCGGGGCGAGCAAATACCGCTGGTGGAGCATAAGCCAGCGAGCCGGACCCAAGTGCCTCAGGTCGCCGCGAAAGAGGAGCGACGCGTACTTCTGTACGCGAGCGACGGTTTGAGCGGCGAGATGAGGTGCTTGGGGCCGGCGCAGCGTCGAGCAGTTACGCGGTTTGGTAAAACCGCGTAACGATCATTAGTGGCGGAAGTGGCGGGCGCCCGTGAAGACCATTGCGATGCCATGCTCGTTGCAGGCCTGGATGCTCTCGTCGTCGCGCTTGGAGCCGCCGGGCTGGATGATGCAGGTCACGCCGTGCTCAGCAAGCACGTCGACGTTGTCGCGGAACGGGAAGAACGCGTCGCTTGCGCAGGCAAAGCCGCCCTTCTCCACGCCCTCGCGCTCGCAGAAGTCCTCGGCGCGCTCGCAGGCAAGCAGTGCGGAGTCAACGCGGTTGGGCTGGCCCGGGCCCATGCCAATGCCGGCCTTACCCTTGGAGACCAGGATGGCGTTGGACTTGACGCCCTTGCAGACCTTCCAGGCAAACTCAAGCTCGGCCATCTCGGCATCGGTGGGCTTGCGGTCGGTGGGGAACGTAAAGGTCGCGGGATCCTCGATCACGTGGTCGACCTCCTGCACCAACATGCCGCCGTCGATGGAGCGCAACTCCACCTTGGCGCCGTGGTCCACGCCGCCGGTAGCCAGCACGCGCAGGTTGGGGCGCTTGGCCATGCGCTCGAGCGCCTCGGCGGTGTAGCTCGGGGCGATGATGACCTCGACGAACTGCTTGTTCTGATCGGCAAAGTGCTCAACCAGCTCAAAGGGAACCTCGCGGTTGCAGGCGATGATGCCGCCGAAAGCGCTCTTGGGATCGCAGGCAAAGGCGCGGTCGTAGGCAGCCGTGATGTCCTCGGCAACGGCGGAGCCGCAGGGGTTCTGATGCTTGAGGATCACGCAGGCAGGCTCGTCGAACTCGCGAACCAGGTTCCAAGCGGCATCGGCGTCCAAATAGTTGTTGTAGCTGAGCGGCTTGCCCTGAATCTGCTCGGAGCCCACGAGCGGGAACTGCGAGCTCGCGGAGTTCTCGCAGCCATCGGCAAAGCGGTAGACCGTAGCCTTCTGCTGAGGATTCTCGCCATAGCGCAGGTCGTCGACCTTCTCCAGCGAGACCTCGAGTTTGGCAGAGGTGTCCGCCACGTCGCTTGCCTGGGCAGCAAGCCAACGGGAGATAGCCGTGTCGTAGGCGGCGGTGGTCTGGTAGACCTTCACCTGCAGGCGACGACGGGTGGAAAGCGTGGTGCAGCCACCGGTCTCGCGCATCTCGGCCAGGACGGCATCATAGTCGGCCGGGTCGGAGATGACGGTAACGCTCGCGGCGTTCTTGGCGGCAGAGCGAAGCATGGAGGGGCCACCGATATCGATGTGCTCGATGGCATCCGCGAAGGTGACCTCGGGGTTGGCGACGGTCTTCTCGAACTCGTACAGGTTGACGACGACCAGGTCGATCAGCTTAATGCCGTGCTGAGCTGCCTCCTGCATGTGCTGCTCGGAATCGCGGCGAGCCAGCAGCGCGCCGTGAACCTTGGGGTGCAGCGTCTTGACGCGGCCGTCCATCATCTCGGGATAGCCCGTGAACTCCTCGATGGGGGTTACGGGAACGCCCGCGTCCTCGATGGCACGAGCCGTGCCGCCCGTAGAGATGATCTCGACGCCAAAGTCGTCAACCAGCGTCCGTGCGAAATCGACGACGCCCGTCTTATCGGTAACCGAGATCAACGCGCGTGCGATCTTCACATCAGATCCCATGCAGTCCTCCTGTCTGGTACGCCGCCGTGCTCTGTGAGTCGGTGATACGTCGATCTGCAGCGCTCGCGCAGCGGCATTGAAAATACTGATTCAATGTAGCGCATCGAGCGCATCGATGCACCCCGTAACGGGCGCATGTGCAGAAAAAGCTTGCGAGCGGGGGTTGCAGGAGCGCCACTAGGCACGGTGAGTTGATGGAACACAGGGGCACCATAATTAGATGCCAATGGCATGGTAGAACTGTGCTCGATATGCATCCGCAATAGAAAGAGGCACTATGGTCTCGCGGGTTCTCTACCGACCGTTTGATACCGAAGACTTCGACGCCATCGCGCTGATCTTGCAGCAGCTTTGGCATAACAATTCGGATAACGAAGAGTACAACCGCCTTGAGGCCGCGTGCGACCTCGCCTATTGCCTTTCATCATCGACGTTTTCGCAGGTCGCCGTAATCGACGGCCAGGCGCGCGGCATTGCACTCGCACGTGCGGGGCAAAGCAGCGGCGCCACCGTTAAGGAGCATTGGATGGATACCGAACGCGCATTGCTGTCGCAGATGCGTGAGCTGGAGCCCGATGCCTGTGCCGAGTATCTCTCGTTTGTGCGCGCCACCATTCGGACCAACAACCGCCTGCTCGAGAGCAGCCCGCTGCCGCATGACAACGAGGTCACGTTGCTTGCCGTGGATCGCGATGTCCACGGCCTGGGCGTTGGCTCGGTTCTGCTCGATGCCGCGGTCTCGCACCTGTCCTCGCGCGGAGCGTCGAGAGCGCACCTGTATACCGACTCCAACTGCTCGTGGAAGTTCTACGAGCTGCACGGCTTTAAGCGCACGGCCACGCACCGCGCCAACCGCGAAGAGCGCCGCCACGACATGCCGCGCGAAAGCTTCCTCTACGAACTCGACCTAACAGCTTAAACCTGGCAGTTAGGGACGTCCCCTTTGTGCTGGCACCCCGGGACACTCCTTGGCAGCAACCACACCTAGTCGTTGGGGACGTTCTTAAATGACTAGTCGCCGGGGACAGTCTTGAACAAAAGAGTCACCGAAACCCTCGCTGGCATCACCCTATAGAGGATTCTGCAAATGGCGGTGGGCAAAAGTAAAAGATCGGCGCATTTTGGCGCATAAAAAGGGGATGGGCTTTCCCCGACGGCTGCCGAGAAAAGCCCATCCCATAATTTAGGACCGCTAGAACGTTCCGCCGCCGCCTCCGCCGACGCCGCCGCCCCCGCCGCCCGAGAAGCCACCACCGCCGCCGCCGCTCGAGCTATCGGAACTCGAAGCCAGCTCACGGATGCTCTCGTGATACACGCCATCGAACGAATCGAGCGGAGACTGGTTTCCGTAGTGATGGTAGTACCACCAGTAGCAGGGGTAATTGTCGTAGAAGCCGTCGGCCTCGCGCACCTCGGGCGGCACGGCCTCGGCAAGCTGACGCAGAACTTCCTTGGAAACGCCCAGCGCCGCACCCATCACCAGAAGTTTATTCCACAGCACCAGATCGCCGGGGACGGCTTCCTTTAGACGCGTGAAGTCCTCGAGCCAATGCTTGAGCGCCTTGCAGCGAGCCGCCACCTCGGCGCCCTCCGGCGTAAGGCGGCGGAACGTAAGGCCCACGCCAATACCCACCAGCACAATCGGCACCGAGATAACCGCGGCGACAATGTTCGCCTGTGCGCCGTCGGTAAAGAAGATGGATCCCACGGGAACAAAGGCGATCAGAGTACCAAGAACCAGGCAAAACACCATTGCGACAATGCCGTCCGAGGCAACGTACTCGCTATCGGCCAGTTTGCCCTTAACGGTGCTCTGATAGTCCTTGAGCTTGTCGCCCACGGGCGTAGCGTGCTGCTTAACATAGTGTTGCAGCTCGTCAAACGTGCGCGAGCGATCGCCGTTCTCGTCGGGCTTAGCACCGGCAAAGAAAACCTTGAGCACCATGCGGTCAATGCCCTTGGCCGACCTCCAGCCCGCATCACTCACCGTCACACGATACGTCTGTTCCTCTTTTTCGCGATGGAGCAGGCCCTTCTTGCCCTTGGTCGCGATTGCCTCCTCTAACTTGATCACGCGATCGTCGGTGAGCTTCATGAGCGTGGCGATATATGCCTGATCGGGCACCTCGTTCCAGCTCATGAGGGCCGAAAGCACGGCGGGATGGTCGGCCGAGGGCACGTCGCGGAAGTATTCGTCCTGGAACAGCGGTTTGGGCTTGCGCTTGCGCAACTTGAGCACGACGATCGTGCCGGTAAAGGCCACCGCCGCGACAACGCTAACCACGGCAAGTGCATTGGCGATCATGCGGGCGTGAGCGCGGCGGGCGTTGGCCTCCTCGGCCCACGCCTTCTCCTCGCTCAGAATTGTCGACATGCGTTCCTTGCCCGAGACGGCGAGCTGCGGCACCCAATCGCTGGGGAAGGCGATGCGCGCCTCGGCGAATTCACCCTGATGCACGCAGGGTATGGTATAGGTGACCATGGGCTCGTCCGCGTCGAGCGACACGTCGCCCGTGAGCGGACCGTGGCCCCATGCACGGAAGTTATCGCCCTTGACGGCCGCCGTTCCGGCAGCGGCATTTGCGAAGTAAACTTCCATCTCGACGTCATCGGAGTCCGCAGACCAGCCGTCGCCCACAAACTTCCAGTAAAGCTCGGCGGTATCGGACCAGTTCATAACCGCACCGGTCATGGTGTAGCTCACGTAATAGATCGCGCTGTCGCCACTCTCGTGGGGGCTGAACACCTTGATCTTTACGCCGCCGTCGGACTGCTCAACCGTATAGACGCCGTTGTCGCCTTTGTTTGCATAGTCAACCCTGCTAAACGCGGCATCATCTTCCTCGACGCTCAGCACATCGACACCCGCCGTACCACCCTGTTGGTTGGTGCCCGTATTGATATCCCAATACACGCCGTTGATGTCGTCGTCGAAATCAAACTGGCGTCCCTCGACAACGGTCAGCGACCCATCGGCTTCAACCGTGGCACCGATATAGGTTTGGGTCATGGAATACCCGTCGGCACGTGCAACGGCGGGCAACAGCAGCAGCACGCACGCGACGAGTGCGCAAATGGAAGCAAATCGCGCAAACGGGCAGCGCTGCCGACAAGCATTGGCAACGGGGGCGTTCATAGGCACATCCTTTGTCTGTAAAACCAACAGCGCCATTGTCCCACGTTTGCGGGTACACATGACGAACATCTAGGCGACCGGAGCGCCAAACGGGATGAAAGTCATGCCTGCCGCCAGCAGCTAATCATTGGGTAGTCATTGGGGCGTTCTTAAATGACTAGTCATGAGGGACACCCTTGGCATGGCCCGCGCCAGCAATAGATACCACTTCACAGCTCCGTCACAGGTGTAGCAGCTTTGTGTGGGCGCGGCACGCGCTGATTGAGCCGTCAGCCGAGGGGCATAAAGCAGTTGAGCGAAACTGGTTTGCCCCTTTGCCGTTCGCTCGAGGATCATGTCCCCCTTTTCCGCGGAAACCCCGGCAGTTGCGAAGAGCTGCCGGGGTTTCTGTTGTCTAAGGTACTGAGCTGATCGACAGGAATCAAAGCACCGAGCCTGCGGCCCACCATACGCAATGCGGGGCCTCGACAACTTGCGGACCACAGTGACGCCTCCCCATCGCGCCCCGCGCTATACTCGTCCGCATGGATATCAACGCACGCAACATAGCAACGCCCGCCGCGAACGCGCCAACAACGCCGCCCGCCTCCGTTCCCGTACCTGTCGTAGGCCGTTTTGCCCCGTCGCCCTCGGGCCGCATGCACCTGGGCAACGTGTTCAGCTGCCTGTGCTCGTGGCTTTCGGCCCGCAGCCAAGGCGGCAGCATCGTGTTGCGCATCGAGGACCTGGACGATCGCTGCAAGCGCCCGGAACTTGCCGCTCAATTGATTGACGACCTGGCCTGGCTAGGGCTTGAGTGGGACGAAGGGCCCTACTACCAGCACGATCGTCTGGACCTGTACGAAAGCGCCTTGCGCCAGCTGAATGACGTCGACCTCACCTATCCCTGCTTTTGTACGCGTGCCGAGCTCCACGCCGCGAGCGCGCCGCATGCCAGCGACGGCACGCCCATCTACCGCGGCGCCTGCCGAGGCCTTTCTGCCGAGGAGGTTGCCCGCCGCAGTGCCCTGCGCGCTCCCGCCACGCGCCTGCGCGTGCCCGCCGTCGACGACCTCGCCGGCGACGTGATCGAATTCGTTGACCGCACGTACGGAGCCCAATGCGAGGCACTCGCCACCGAGTGCGGCGACTTTTTGGTGCGCCGCAGCGACGGCGTTTTTGCCTACCAGCTAGCCGTGGTGGTCGACGACGCTGCCATGGGCGTCACCGAGGTCGTGCGCGGATGCGATCTGCTGGGCTCTACGCCCCGCCAAATCTATCTGCAGCATCTGCTGGGACTTCCCACGCCGCACTACGCGCACATTCCGCTGCTCGTGTCGCCAGACGGCCGCCGCCTTTCCAAGCGCGACCGCGATCTGGACCTGGGCGAGCTACGCGCACGCTTTGGCACGCCCGAGGCACTGCTGGGATGGCTCGCCGGGCAAACGGGCATCGCGCCGGACACCACGCCGCGCTCTGCCGAGCAGCTGGTCGAGCACTTTAGCTGGAATGTCATCCGCGCGCACCGCAAGAACATCGCTGTAACGGACGAGTAGCCAAATACCTCGCCCCTACGCAACGTCCCAGGGCTGGAGTTCGTCGCCCAAGCGAACGATGCAGTCGTAGAGCACGGTATGGCGCTCGGCAGGGTTGGCATCCCGATGAAAATGCCCGTAGTACCAGCGCTTGTAGTCCAAGCGGTCTTCCAGCTCATCGAAAAATGCTGTAAGTCGGTCGACGTCGGGGCAATTCCAGCCGGGCGCAGGATAGAGCGTGGGCGAAAGCATGCGCGTAGAGCAGGTATGGGTGACCACGTAGTCAACCTTCCAGCCCACGCTGTCGAGCTTTGTCCGCGCCTCCTCAAAGTTGCGCTCGTCCGGCAGCTCCTGTGGCCACCAGCTGGAATAGGGAATGCGGTATTCCTTATCCACGCTCGTGGCGCCGCCCATGGTAAAGATCGTTGAGCCGTCGAGCTCAAAAACCTCGCCGCGCGTCAGGCGCCGTATGGGAGAGGTATCCGACAGGCGTTGCGTTAGCCCACCGTGCCACAGCTCCATGGGACGCTCCGCCCAGTGATCGAAACGCTCGTGATTGCCGTCGACGAACAGCACGGTATAGGGACGCGATTCCAGCCAAGCGATGTCGGCGCACTCCTCGGCAGAGAAATCCCACGGAAAGCCAAAGTCGCCCGCGACAATCAGATGGTCGTCGCTCGTCAGACTATCCCCAAGATCCCAGTCGCGCAGCTTTTGCATGTCGACGCCGCCGTGAATATCGCCCGTCACATAGACCGTCATCGGATCACCGCTTCCCCGTAAGTAGCTAGTCCACATTCTGCACGATCACTAAGCCAACCGTTCCAGCCCTTCCATCCCTTAGGGCTTACCCCTCGTTCTTCCATCCAAACGGATCAAGCACCCAAAAAATCAGATCGAGCACGCCGCCGGTCATCATAGCGCCGGCAAGAGCCATGCAAACGTGCAGAGAGTTGGCACTTCGGAGCACGTCGAATGGTCCCAGAACAGCCAACAGCGCGACCGCTGCGCCGACCACGCACAGCGCGAGGCACGGCCCCGCGTCCTTAACGCACTTCTTTGCGAGATGCTTGGTGTTATCACTCATCAATATCGGACTCCTTAGAGGGCCGTTGTTTGGGTACATGCCGCCGCGGCAGAGCAGGGCGGCAGGGTAAGTGTCACATGCCGTGCGGACATCAATGGAGAAACCGCGCCCCTCAGACCAAAGCCGGCAATCAATACCGTCATATGCCCAAAACACGAACGATCGATCTGTTATCCTGGCGCCAACATAGTCTTTCGAAAGGTTTGGCCGGGATGACTACGCAGCAGCAGATTGATATTGAATTCGACTCGCTTGCACGCGAGAACGATTCACCCAAGCTCATCGCCAACTCGAAGGCGACAGGCGGAACACTACTATCCGTTATCAAAGAGCAGCTCTCAACCTGCAGCTCCTTTGACTTTTGCGTAGCGTTTGTTGCAGACGGCGGTCTCCAAATCCTGGTCGAGGCGTTCCAGGAGCTCAAACAGCGTGGCATTAAGGGCAGGCTGCTCACGTCCACCTATCTCAACTTCAACTCACCCGATGCGTTTCGCAAGCTCCTGGAATACGACAACATGGAAGTTCGCGTATTCCAAGGTAATTTGCATGCCAAGGGATATATTTTTGATAAGGGCGAAACCAGCACGGTCATCATCGGCAGCTCGAACATGACGCAGACCGCCCTCACCTGTAATAAAGAATGGAACGTGCTGTATCAGACTGTCGATAACAGCCGCTTACTCGGCGAACTGAGGGGCGAGTTCAATTCGTTGTGGAACGACACCTCAACTGTTTTGCTTTCCCAAGACTGGATTGAGAACTATGCCGCATATCGATCGGCACGTCCGCCAAAGCCCAAATCGAAACCGACATTCAGATCTGCGGAAACGCCGGTGCAGAATGACCTCGAAGAAATCAAGCCCAATAAAATGCAGCAGCGCGCCCTTGAGGCGCTCGGCGTAATCCACCGCAAGGGCGAGACCCGCGCCCTGCTGGTCTCGGCAACCGGCACCGGCAAGACCTTCCTTTCGGCGTTCGACGTGCTCGCAACTAAACCCCGGCGCGTCCTCTTTCTTGCGCACCGCCGGCGCATTATCGACGCCTCCCGCGCAAGCTACGAACGCCTCTTAGGTAGTACCTATACGTTCGACACCTATCAAACTGGCAAGAATATAAGCAATGCTACCTGCGTGTTTGCCATGTGTTCTTCGGTCGCCAAACATCTGAGCGATTTCCGTCCCGATGAGTTCGACTACATCGTCATCGACGAGGCCCACCGCACGGGATCCCAGGGTTACCAATCCATCATGTCGCACTTTACGCCTCGGTTTTATCTGGGCATGACCGCTACACCCAATCGCACCGACGGCTATGACGTCTTCGCTCTTTTCAATCACATCATCGCGTTCCAGATCACGCTGCAGGACGCTTTGGCCGAGGAGATGCTTGCCCCCTTCCATTATTTTGGCATTCACGATCTGGAGATTGACGACGAAACGGTCGAAGATATCGCCCTGTTCGGGCGCTTGACGTCCGACGAGCGCGTGCGTCATATCACCGAGAAGATCGAAGAATATAGCGTCACCAAAAGCAATCGCAGGGGCTTAATTTTTTGCAATCGAAACGCCGAGGCCAAGGAACTGTCACGCAAATTCAACGCTCTCGGATATCGAACGGTTGCGATTAGCGGTCAAGATCCCGATGAGGTCCGCGATGCCGCGATCAGCCGACTTGAAGCCGGCGAGCTCGAGTACATTTTCTCGGTCGATATCATGAACGAAGGCGTCGACATCCCCTCGCTCAATCAAATCATCATGCTTCGACGCACCGACTCCGCAATCATCTTTATTCAGCAGCTCGGACGAGGTTTGCGCTTGAATGATGGTAAGGAATACGCACTGGTGCTCGACTTTATTGGCAACTACCAGAGCAACTTCCTGGTGCCCATCGCGCTTTCGGGTGACAAGACATATAACAAAGACCGCCTGCGCCGTCTTGTTCAAGAGGGCGATTCGGCGATCCCCGGATGCTCGACCGTGAGCTTCGATCGTATTTCCGAGGCACGCATTTACAAGGCCATCGACGGCGGCGATTTCACCTCCGTCAGGTTTTTGAAAAACGAATATCTCGACTTGCGCCAAAAACTCGGCAAGATTCCCTCGCTGCTCGAATTTGATCGTAACGGCTCCATCGATCCGCTGCTTATCTTCAAGAATAGCGGCCTGGGCTCCTACCACGTATTTCTTTCCAAATACGAGCCGGACTACACGGTTCAATTTTCCTCTGATCAAACCAAGATTCTCAAATTTATTTCTCAAAAACTTGCCGCGGGCAAGCGATTCGAAGACCTCTATTTACTTCAAACGCTCGTCGAAGCCGGACACGAGGGCTACCGGCATATGCGCGAGGCTGCGCTTAGGAACTACCGCGCACAGCTTAAGGACAGCGCCGTTAGGTCGGCAATCGCAGTCCTTAAGGGCGACTTTGCCACTCCTAAGGATTTCGTTTCCCTGCTCATTGACGATGGAACCGGACCTCGTCTGACCGAAGTGTTTGCGACCGCTCTGCGCAACGCAGAGTTCAAACGTCAGATTCTTGAGGTGCTGGATTTTGGTATCGCGCGCAACCGACTCGACTATGCCGAGACGTACGAAAACACAAATTTCGTTCTCAACGCCAAGTACACGTACGAAGAGGTTTGCCGCTTGATGAACTGGGAAAAGAACATCAACGGCCAAAATCTTGGCGGCTATTTTTACGACGAAAAGACCAATACATTCCCTGTGTTTATTAACTATGACAAGGCGCCCGACATTAGTGAGTCAATTCAGTATGAAGATCGCTTTGTTTCGCCGAGCAAGCTTATCGCAATCTCCAAGGGCAACCGTACGCTCAACTCTCCCGAGATTCTGCGACTGCAGGTATGGCCGGAAAACGGCCTGAAAACGTATTTGTTTATGCGAAAGAATAAGGACGATAAGGGTGGCAAGGAGTTCTATTTCTTAGGCGAAATGCATCCGACCGGTGAGTTCGAAGCTATTAAAACTAAGAGCGGCGACAACGCCGTTGAAATCGAATATGAGCTCAATGTGCCTGTACGACAGGACATCTACGAGTTTATGCTCAGCGATTTGAGCGAGGCCGAGTAAAAAAGAGCGGGCCGCCATGTGGCGCCCGCCCCTTTCTTACATAAGCCCGAGTTTCTTTTCGAGCTCCTTAACGACTTTAACGTCTGCCGGAAGCCAATCGACATCCCACAGGTTATTGGTATCAAGCCATTTCATATCCTCGTGAGCATGCTCTTTGAACTCCCCCGAAAGAATGGTAGCTAGGTAGCACTGCATCGACAGGTGGAACGTCTCGTAATCGTGTTCGACCGTGCAAAGATAGTCGAGGTTACCGATCGTGACCTCGAGCTCTTCTTGAATCTCGCGCACAATTGCCTGCTCGCCGGTCTCGCCCGGCTCGAGCTTGCCGCCCGGAAATTCCCAGCCGTCTTTAAACTCGCCATAGCCGCGCTGGCAGCTCAGAATTTTTCCGTCCTTCTGAATAACCGCTGCTGCAACATTGATTGATTTCATAACTAGTTATCACCTCTCCAGTTGAGCCCAACCAGTATAGGTGATCAACCGCCCGCCATGTCCCAGTCGCCTGAAAACCACCTGCTCGACCAACCCTTAACGCCGTTTTGCACCGGCACCCCATCCCCCGCTATCGAGGTCTAATACTTTTCCGCGAAGTGAACGTCTGTTTTTGGACCCCTGAAGCATCCACATTTTTCGTCGGCAAAATCGCAGGATTCCAGCACCGAAACCCCAGGAAACGGCACCTCTAAAGTGTCGATGCTTCGGGGGTCCGATTTAGCTCGTTCACTTCTCGGAAAAGTATTAGACCTCGTCGGCAGCAGTCCAAAAGGCGAGTCGTTTCTCCCCCGCGCAACCCAATGGACACATTCCGCTCCTCCCTCACACCACCCAAAAACTCATCCAACATTAATCTTGGCTCAAGAATCGCTTAATCTATAACCTGCACTATAAAGTTCGACCAAGGGCGGGGCGGCGCCGCGCAACGCAGATCGCCGAACGCAACGCTCGCGCCCGGGCAGATCGCCTGGCGTCGTGCCCATCGAACGAAAGGACAGGTCATGGACGACCTCGAAAAAGTTGAAACCATCCGCACCAAGTGCAACGTGAGCTACACCGATGCCAAGGCCGCGCTCGACGCCACCGACGGCAACGTTCTGGATGCCATCATTTGGCTCGAGTCGCAAGGCAAGACCCAGACCACATCGGCGCACGCCGCCACCGAATCCGAGCCGGCCGATGAACCCTCGGCCGAGATGGTCGCCGCGCAGGCAGCCTACGAGAAGTCGAGCGAAAAGACTGACTTTTCCAAGAAGATGGACAGCGTGTGGGAGTACCTCAAAAAGCTCTTCCGCCTGAGCCTGGACACCAAGTTTATCGCCACGCGCCGCGACGCCATCATCCTCAACATCCCCATCCTGATCCCCATCGTCGCCCTGTTTGCCTGGGGCGCCACGATATGGCTCATGCTGATTGGCCTGTTCTTTGGCATGCGCTACCGCATCGATAGCGACGGCGACGTGCCCGGCAGCATCAACAACCTTATGAATCACGCCGCCAACGCCGCGGACGACATCAAGCAAAACCTGAACGACGACAAGTAATCGCAGACGGGGGCACGCATGGCACGGATCCTGATCGTAGAGGACGAGGAGAAAATCGCCCGCTTTGTGACGCTCGAGCTGGAGCACGAGGGCTACCAGGTGGAGCACGCCGCCGACGGCCGCACCGCCGTGGACCTGGCGCTGGAGCACGACTACGATCTGATTCTGCTCGATGTGCTGTTACCGCAGCTCAACGGCATGGAGGTCCTGCGGCGTGTCCGCAAGCACAAGGATGTGCCGGTGATTATGGTCACCGCGCGCGATACCGTGATGGACAAGGTGGCCGGGCTCGATGCCGGTGCCGACGATTACCTGACCAAGCCGTTTGCGATTGAGGAGCTGTTCGCACGGATTCGCGTGGCGCTGAAGCGCGCGGAGGCCGTGAGGGCGGCTTCGGGCGTTGGCGGCGCCGGCGCTGGGGCGGGCATGGCGGGCGGCGCGGGCGGCGACGCCGCTGCGGTGCCCCTGGTCAGCGAGTCGACCAAGGCTTCCGTCGCGCCCTCCCCCGCCGCGCTCACCGTGGGCTCTGTCGTGCTCGACCCCGACCGCCGCGAAGTCGCGGTCGGCGGCTCGCCCATCGCGCTCACGGCCCGCGAGTTCGACGTTCTCGCCCTGCTTATGACACATGCCGAAACCGTGCTCACACGCGAGCGCATCGCGCACGAGGCGCTGGGCTACGAATACGTGGGCGACACCAACAACGTCGACGTGCACATCGCGCACCTGCGTGCCAAGATCGAGGACGCCGGCGGCGTCCGCATCATCCAGACCGTGCGCGGGGTGGGCTATGTCTGCCGTGCGTAACGCCGAGGCCAAGCGTGTCACCTCCATCGCCCGCGCCATCAACTGGAGCTATATATGGCGCCGCCTGATGAGCTACGTCTGGCTCGATCTGCTGCTGATGGTGATTGCGGCGGCGATCCTCGTCTATGGATACAACCAGACGCTGCCCGAAGGCGCGTTTACCGCAGGATGGATCCCCAGCGCCGCCGTTCACGGCATGTCGCTGAAGCCCGCGCGCGACTGGGACCTGACAACGCTCACCTATACCGTCGAACTTGCGCGTACCACCAAGACCTTCCCCCTCGCGCAGGACCTCGTCGCGCTATGGCCTCTCTACCTTGTCGTTGTGGGTTGGCAGGTCATCAGCGTGCTCAACATGCTCGGCGGCGCGAGGCACGTGCGTCGCACCATGGCACCGCTCAACGACTTGGCCCTGCGCGTGGACGAACTCGGCCGCATGCAACTCTCCGGCGGCAAGATGGAAACACTGGAGCAGGCCATCGAGCGCGCGAGTGTCGACTCGCCGAGCGTCACCACCGGCGACGCCGACCTGGCAAGCATCGAGGTCGCGCTCAACCGGCTGCTGCGCCAGATGCAAGAGGCCAAGCTGCAGCAGATGCGCTTTGTCAACGATGCAAGCCACGAGCTGCGAACGCCCATCGCGGTGATTCAGGGCTACGTAAACATGCTCGACCGCTGGGGCAAAGACGACCCGGACGTGCTGGCGGAATCCATCGCGTCCCTCAAGGCCGAAAGCGAGCATATGCAGGAACTCGTGGAGCAGCTGCTGTTTTTGGCACGCGGCGATGCCGGGCGCACGGTCCTGCGGCGTGCGCATACCAACCTGGCCGCACTGGTCGGCGAGGTGTGCGAGGAATCGCAGATGATCGACGCCGCGCACACGTATCGGCTGGCTTTTGACGCTGCATTTGCCAACGATCCGCGCTGCGACGCACCTGTCGACGTGGCGCTTGTGAAGCAGGCTCTGCGCGTGATCGTGCAGAACGCAGCCAAGTATTCGAACGCGGGAACGACCGTCACGTTTGCCATAACTCCCGATACGGGCACGGACGCGATCGACATAAGTGTTGAGGACGAGGGTATCGGTATGAACCAGGAGTCCGCAGCTCACGCGTTTGAACGGTTCTACCGCGCCGACAACGCACGCGATGCCGGCGCGCAGGGCTCGGGCCTGGGGCTTGCCATTGCTAAGTGGATTGTCGATAGCCATGGCGGCGCCATTGGCGTGACCTCGGTCGAGGGCGTCGGTAGCCGCTTTACGATTCGCCTGCCACGGTAGGAAGCCCCCTCGTGAATCGAGGTCTAATACTTTTCCAGAGAAGTGAACGAGCGTATTTGGACCCCTGAAGCATCCACATTTTTCGACGGGATAATCGCAGGATTCCAGCATCAAAACCGCAGGAAACGGTACCCTCAAAGTGTCGATGCTTCGGGGGTCCAATTCTGCTCGTTCACTTCTCGGGAAAAGTATTAGACCCCGATTTCATGTCCCCTCAAAAGGTCGCCCCCTCGGCAAAAAAGGGATAGGGCCATGCGGCCCTATCCCTTTTTTCGTTATAGCAGCTTGCGCGCTACTCGCGACACAGGTGCACGGCGAAGCCGGCGAACTCGCGCTTAAAGTACACAAGCTTGGTGCCGCCGTCGGGCAGCAGCACGCGCGACTCCTCGTTGACCTCGAGCCCGTGCTCGGCAAACCACTTCTCGGCAGCATCGATGTCGTTGACGGCAAAGCCTATGTGGCCCTTGGCGCCACGACCGTTCTGCTTCATGATCTCGACCAGCGAGTCGTTAAAGTACGAAATCGGGGTCTCGCTGACGGGCAGGCCCATCATCGTCGAGAACAGCTCCGCGATCTCCAGGGCGTCTGCCGGGTCGGTGGCGTTAATGCCCACATGGGCAACGCGCATGCCAAAGAGCTCGACCGGGTTGGCGTTCTGCTCGTTCATACAGGCAGCGCCTACTGAGCCATGACGTCGAGAACGGCCTTCTCGGCAGCGACGCGGTTCATGCCGGTCATAAAGGGCACGCCGCTCACGTACGGGCAGGTGAGGCCCTCGGGGGCAACGGTGGTGGCGATCAGCAGGTCGGCGCCCTCGTCGCAAGCGTCCTTGGCCTCGGAAATGGCGCACTGCACGATCTCATACTTGCCGGCGTAACCGTTGGCGTCGAGCATGGTGGCGACCTTCTGGGCAACGAGCGTGGAAGTAGCAGCGCCAGCACCGCAAGCCAAAACGATCTTCTTCATAGGTAATGTCTCCCTTCATGGTTTACTTTAGGTAAGTGTACCGCAGCGAGCGATGGCGCTCGGCCTCGATGCACTTTTGCGCCAGTTTGCTTGCACGCTGCGTATAATACATCTAGTACGTTTTGTCATACCGCTTGTTTTACGAGCGACCGAGGAGCTCAATATGCCCGATTCCCGCACACTCTGGACCGTCGTCGTTGTCATCTGTATCGCCGTGTCGTTGCTCTTTAGCATCAAAAAACGCACCACGTTTAAACGCCTGCAGCGGCTCATGGCCGCCAAACAGTGGGACGAGTTCGATCGTTTGCTCGACGGCAAACTCACCAGCATGCTGTACCCGCGCTACAACCGCGACTACCTGCGCCTGAACTCCTATCTGCTGCGCGAGGACCACGAGCGCGCCGACGAGATGTTTGACCTGCTGCTGGGGCTCAACCTGCCCAAGATGCAGCGCGTCGATCTAGTGATCAAGGCCTTTAACTACTACGTTGGCCAGGAGGACCGCAAAAAGTCCAAGGAGCTGCTGCACGAGATCAAGGGCTTTGAGGGTGGCCAAGCCGAGGCAGTCGCGCACGAATGCCAGCTGATGTACGACACGATGATCCTCAAGCGCCACAACGACATTCCCGAGCTGGAGCGCATGCTCGAGGATGTCGGCAACGACCCGGTCAAGCGCTGCCGACTGGAGTACCTGCTGGCCCTGCAGTACCAAAACAAGGGCGACGAGGCAAAGTTCCAAGAGTTCCTCGAAAAGTCGGGCCAACACTCGATGGCCGTCAACGCGTAACGGACGGCTTGTGCTAGACTTCTAGTCTTACGGGGGCGTGGCGGAATTGGCATACGCAGGAGACTTAAAATCTCTCGCCGCAAGGATTGTGGGTTCGAGTCCCACCGCCCCTACCACGTATTGTTTACGAGCCCGTGTCCCTTTGGAATGCGGGCTCGTTTCTTTTGGACACCGTCAAGCCTCTAAGTTGCGGTGGAATAGTTCCTGTTTTGGCAGTTTATCAGCCCATTTAGGAACTATTTCACCGCAACTTATGAGGGGATAGTTAAAGGACGCTGAGGCTGGGGGTCCAGGCGATGGTGGGGGTCGCGCCGTCGAGAACCTCGTTGATGGTGGCGGCCATTCCGGCGAGCAGGCTGTTCTCGCTTACAGTGAGCGCGTCGTAGCCGCCGGCTCGCATGAGCTCGCGAATCACCACAGCACCAGCCAGGATCACGCCCGCACGCTTGGGTTGCACGCCTGGCAACGCGGCGATGCCCGCGACATCCAGCGAGGACATGCGCTCGATAGCGGCCGAAACCTGGTCCAGCGAAAGCTCACGAAGGTGCACAAAACTCGAATCATACGGCTCCAGCTCGTGAACGAGCGCAACGAGCGTGGTGACGGTGCCACCCACCGCGACCAGGCGCTCGGCTCGCTCAAAGTCGACAGGCAAGCTCTTAAAGTAGCCCGCAAACTGCTCGTTTGCCCACGCGCCAGCGGCGGCAAGCTCGCTGCCCGTTGGCGGCAGCGCCGAGAAAAACCGCTCCGTCACGCGGCGACAACCGATGTCCAGCGAACGCGTTCCCTCCAGCGCAAAGACCCCACGCTCCGGCGCATAGACGCCCGTCGCGAGCTCCGTGGATCCGCCACCCGAATCGGTAACAATGATGCGCTCGCCGGTAAAGTCGTGCGCCACGCCAAAAAACGTCAGGCGTGCCTCGACCTCGCCCGGAATCACCTGAGGCTCGAGCCCCAGCTCGCGCAGGCCGTCCAGCAGCAGCGCGGCATTGGACGCATCGCGCGCGGCGCTCGTGCACGTGGTGCAGATGCACGCGGCCCCAAAGGCACGGGCCTCGTCCACAAACATTCGGCACGCAGCGAGCACGCGCCCAACGGCCGCCTCGCAAAAGCGCCCCGTTGCGTCCACGCCCTCGCCCAAGTCGGTAATCTCGGTATGCTTGGACGATTCCACGATCGCCCCGTCCTCGACCTGGGCCAGCACCAGTCGCGACGACACCGTTCCCAGGTCAATCGCCGCCACCTTATATCGTTTGCAATTCGTCATTGCGGCCCCCCTCCGGGCGCTACTCGCCATTGGACACGACTGCCTGGCCCTCGACGCCGTTAAATCCAAACAGCATGTCGAGCGTCTGGATGTACCACGGCGCGTCCTTGCCGACCTCTTCGATTTCCTTGGCAACTTCGCTGGCCTTCTTGGCGTTCGACGACTTCTGGCTCGACGAGGTATCGGAATCGTCGTCTAGGCCCTGCACTTCAATCCTCTTCTCGCCGGGCATCACCAGACCCAGGTCCTCGGTCGCCGCGTCCTTAATGCCCTCCTCCGAGAGCAGCTTGTCGACGCTTTTTTGCAGGTCGTCATTATATTGCTCGCGAATCTCGACCTGCTTGGCCAAGATGTCGCTCGAGCGTTTTGCCACATACAGGTCGCGCACCGGGAAGTACAGGCTCACGAGCGCCAGGGCGACGACAATGCCAACAAACAGCCCTCGCTGGGGACCGTGGGTAAAATCATAGATTGCCTTGACCACCGCGTTATCGTTGGCGTAGTGCATAAAGTCCGAGCCCGAAAGACGGCTTGAGGGACGGCGCGGCTTGTCGGACGCCTGGGTCGAAGGGCGCGACGCATGCTTGGAACGCGATGGGCGCACCGGACTGTCCGAGGAACTATTTGGCTGAGCATTGGGATGCGAAGTCGCCGGCGAGCTATACCTGGAGCGATCAGCGCCAGCATAACCAGACCCGCCAAGCTGCACCGAATGCGCACGGCGAGGTGACGGTTCGCGCGAACCGGCGGAATAGTGCCTGTTGTCGTAAATCTGATCCATGTGCGCCTTGTGCGGTTGAGGTTTGTTTGCGCTAAGTCCTTTAGTTATAGCACGCGGGCGGACCAGCCGGACGAGCCGTAGGACAAATCCATTACTCGAGCGCGCGTGGTCGCCAACGGGCAAGTCGACGGGGCGCCGCCCTTACGCCCCGCCGACCAACACCGCGTCCTACTCCTCTGCCTTTGCGGCATCCCACAGGTCGTTGAGCCCGTGGGTCGAAAGCTCGGCAAGATCAACATGGGCATCGGCCGCCATCTGCTCCATTGCGGCCCAACGGCGGCGGAACTTGGCCGTGCTGGCACGAAGGGCGCTCTCGGCGTCGATGCCCTCCTTGCGCGCAACGTTGACCAGGGCAAAGAGCAGGTCGCCAAACTCCATCTCGCGCTCGGGCGAGCCGGGTTCCTCGGCCTCAAACTCGGCACGTTCCTCGGCGACCTCGTCCCACACGTCCTGGACCGTATCCCACTCAAAGCCCACGGCAGCCGCCTTGCGCGAAACCTTCTGAGCCTGCATCAGCGCCGGCAGATGCGTGGGCACGCCGTCGAGCAGGCCCTCGGGCGCAGCCTCGCCCGCCGCCACGGCCTGGTCCTTGGCGGCCTTCTCGGCAAGCTTGACCTCGTCCCAAATCTTGAGCACCTCGTCGGAGCTGCCGGCATCCACATCGCCAAACACGTGCGGATGGCGGCGAATGAGCTTGGCGTCGATATCGCGCGCCACGTCGGCCAGCGTAAACTCGCCGGCGTCCGCCGCAATCTGTGCATGCAGCACGACTTGCATGAGCACATCACCCAGCTCCTCGCGAAGATGGGCCGCGTCATCCGCCTCGATGCAGTCGAGTGCCTCGTAGGCCTCCTCGATCATGTTCTTGCCAATGCTCTGGTGCGTCTGCTCGCGGTCCCACGGGCAGCCGTCGGGCTGACGCAGGCGCCAGATAGTCTGTACCAGATGTTGTAACTCGGCCGATGCATCGACCAGCGTGGACAGGTCGCGCGAACCTTCGGCATTTTGCTGAGCCATGTGCTCGGCCATGGTTAGTCCTCCTCCATGATCACATGGCGGAACGCGCCGCCCTCGTAGATACCATAGCTGTGCGTGCCGTCCTTGGGGATGCTCACGCTGCCGGGATTGAAGAGCCACAGACCCGGGTGCGCGGTGCTTTCCTCGTTGACCTTGACGTGCGTGTGGCCGTAGACGAGCGCGGAGCCCTCGGGCAGCGCGGGCGCGTGATCGACGCTGTTGTGCATGCCGGCGCCAAAGACGTGGCCGTGCGTCAGGAACAGCTCGCGGCCGACCTCGTCGAACAGTGCGGAGTAGTCGGCCATGACGGGAAAGTCGAGAACCATCTGGTCGACCTCGGCGTCGCAGTTGCCGCGCACCGCGATAATGCGGTCGGCCAGGGCGTTGAGCAGCGGAATCACGCGCTTGGGAGCGTAGTCGCGCGGCAGGTCGTTGCGCGGACCATGATAAAGCAGGTCGCCCAGCAGGACGATGCGGTCGGGCTGCTCGGCTTCGATGGCGGCGCAGAGGCGCTCGGTCCAATATGCCGAGCCGTGGATGTCAGAAGCGATGAGGTATTTCATGGAGGTCCTTTCGGGGTGGGGTTGACGTGGCCGGGCGCGGAATGTCGCCACCAGCCGCGTTATTCAAATCGCAGTGCCGCGCTCTGGGCCGCCTGCATCACGCGTTGGAGCGGCACATTGTGCTCACGGGCAAGGCGGGCGCAGTCTTCGTACTCGGGCGCCGCGCGCTCACTGCCGTCGGGCAAGGTGGCCACCTTGACGGACACCTCGCCCCACGGCGTCGTTACGCGCTCAAAGTAGCGCGGCAGGCAAACGCGCTCCATAACCTGGCGGCGGATGCCATTGGTCGTGGTTTCCAAAAAGATGATCGTCTGCAGGCGCTCGATATCCTCGTGGGTGCAGATTACCTGCAACTGCCAGCCAGGGCGGCCTTTCTTGCAATAGAGGGGCAGCCAGTGCACCTCGCGCGCGCCGGCCTCGCGCAGGCGGTCGGCGGCGTAGGCGAGCACCTCGGGCGACGCGTCGTCGATGTCGCACTCCAGCTTGACGATGGTTTCGGGCGCATCGGTCTCGCGGGACAGCGGAGATGTAGTTCCACGTTGCATACGGTCCGGCTCCTTTCCGCACGGGCTCGTTTTATTCACCCAAACGCTAGCACATCGCGAGCGGCGCAAGTGTGGCGGCGCGCGATGAGCGCGATTTTCCTTGTCTGCAAGAACCGACACTCCACCGCCTCGGCCAAACATGTACATCAGCCTCCAAACATGTCATTTTTTGTCAGTTTTGGAAGCTGAGGTACATGATTCGAAGCAAGGCCGATGTCGCGAGCCCGCCCTTATGCGCCGCCCGTCCTTTCCAGTCGATTTCGGCCCCCGGCGCGTACATCGCACTGGGGGCCGCGCCGTTACAATGGAGCAGATTCGCTTGACGTAAAGGAGCCACCATGCCTGCCTGCCCGCTGGTCGATTGCCATACTCACACCTCGTTTTCGGACGGACGCGCCTCGTTTGAAGACAACGTCCGCGCCGCTGCTGCAGCCGGTTGCCGCACCATGGTCTCGACCGATCACCTTACCCTGCCTGCCAGTATGGATGCCACCTGCGAGGTGCAGGTTGTCGAGGGCGACCTGCCGACGCATCGTCTGGCTTTTGAGGATGCCCGCAAGCTTGCCGCGCAGATTGCGCCGGAGCTCGAGCTTGTCTATGGCTTTGAGTGCGATTGGTACGAAGGCTGCGAGCCTTTGGTTGAGCGCTGGTCCCGGGGCGCCGTCGTACGCCTGGGCAGCGTGCATTGGATTGGTAACCCGGGCAATATCATGGCAGGCGCTGCGGGCGCGACGGGGACAGAGGGCGTCGCACGCCCCGATACGCCTGACTCACGCTGCGGCTGGATCGACGACGACATCAACCTGCACGTTTGGGAAAACCTGGGCGTGCGCGGCGTGTGGGAGTGCTATGTCGATGACTGGTGCCGCGCCTGCGAAAGCTCGCTCAACTTTGATGTGATGGCTCACCCCGACCTGGTCATGCGCTTTTCGAAGGAAGGCTTTGCGCCCGACTTTGACCCCGCGCCGTTTTGGCGGCAGATGGCCGAGTGTGCGCACGATACGGACCGCCGCGTTGAGGTCTCGACCGCCGCACCGCGCAAGGGGCTCGACGACTACTATCCCGCGACCGGCCTTTTGCGCTGCTTTGCCCATGCCGAGGCGCCCATTACCTTTGGCTCGGATGCGCACCGCGCCTGTGATATTTGCTGGAATATCCGCGAGGCCCAAGCCCATGCCTACGACTGCGGCTACCGAACCTTCGACATCCCCCACCCCACCGGCGAATGGGAGTCCACACCCCTCGCCTAGCCATCCCTTCATAAGTTGCGGTGAAATAGCTCCTGTTTATAGCCCTAAGACCGTCAAACAAGAACTATTCCACCGCAACTTCTATGGTCATCGGGGACGTTCTTTAACGACTAGTGGCGGCGGGCGTTGAGTTCGCCGGCCAGCTCGTCGAGGGTAATGCCGTAGCGCTCAAGCGTCACGAGCAGGTGGTAGACCAGGTCGCCAGCCTCGTAGCGAATGTGATCGTGGTCGTTATCCTTGCAGGCCATGATCACCTCACTCGCCTCCTCGGCAAGCTTCTTGAGCAGCTCGTCCTCCACATCGGTCAGCAGTCGAGCGGTATAGCTTTCCTGCGGCGACGCATCGCGACGACCGTGAATCACCTCGGCCAGTCCCGTTAGCGTCTCGCCGATATTTCCATCCTGAACATTTGCGGTACGCACACCCATGGTTCAATCCTTTCTGGTCGGCCAAGCGCCTGGTCGAGCGCCCGCCCTACGCGAGTTTCTTAAAGAAGCAGGTACGGTTGCCGGTATGGCAGGCCGGACCCGGCGAGTCGACCTTGACCAGCAGCGTGTCGCTATCGCAGTCGGCCCAGAGTTCGCGAACCTCCTGCATGTTGCCGCTCGTCGCGCCCTTGTTCCAGAGCTCCTGGCGACTGCGGCTCCAAAACCACGTGGTGCCGGTCTTGAGCGTCAGCCCCACCGACTCCTCGTTCATCCAGGCAACCATGAGCACCTCGCCGGTGTCATACTGCTGAACCACACAAGGAATCAGCCCGCGGGCGTCGTACGCAAGCTTTGAAGGATCGGTTATCTCTTCCATTTCTCTCCCCAAATTCAAACTTCGCAGGTCGGCGAGGGTTGTCCAGGTGCCCGAGATTCCGAGCGACAAGCCCGACGACGCGTACTTAAGTACGCGAGGAGGGTTGGAGCCGGAAGGTCGGGTGCCTGGGCAAGCCGCAGCGCTAGAAGTCCAACCTGACAGGGATGCCTTGAGAGGCCATATACTCCTTCACCTGGCGAATGCTGAAGGTTCCAAAGTGAAAGACGCTCGCCGCCAGCACGGCGTCGGCCTCGCCCTCGATCACGCCCTCGGCAAAATGCTCGAGCGTGCCCACGCCGCCGCTCGCGATGACGGGGATTGGCACCGCGCGGGCCACGGCGCGGGTGAGCGCCAAATCAAAACCGGCCTTGGTGCCGTCGCGGTCCATGCTGGTGAGCAAGATCTCGCCGGCGCCGCGACGAGCCGCCTCCTCGGCCCACGCCACCGCGTCGATGCCCGTGGCGTTGCGACCTCCTGCGGTAAAGACCTCCCACTTGTCGGCACCGGATGCGCCGGGCAAGCCGACGCGCTTGGCATCGATCGCCACGACCACGGCCTGGCTGCCAAACGCCGCGGCAGCCTGGCTAATCAGCGACGGATCGCGCACGGCCGCCGAGTTGAGCGACACCTTGTCGGCACCGGCGGCAACCATGGTGCGCATGCCCGCCAGGTCGCGAAAGCCGCCGCCCACGGTATAGGGAATGGCGAGCTCCTCGGCCGCATGTGCCGCCATCTCGATGGTCGTCGCGCGGTTGTCGCTCGTCGCGGTAATGTCCAGGAAGACGACCTCGTCTGCACCCTCGCGGTCGTAGGCGCGGGCCAGTTCTACCGGATCGCCCGCATCGCGCAAGCTCACAAAGTTAACTCCCTTGACCACGCGGCCGTCCTTGACGTCCAGACAGGGAATTACGCGCTTGGTAAGCATGGGCTACTCCTCCCCTCGGGCGGCGGCCAGCGCCTGGGCCAGCGTAAAGTTGCCCTCGTAGAGCGCACGGCCGGTAATGGCGCCTTCAATCTCGCCCTCACCCACCGCGGCCAGTGCGCGGATGTCGTCGAGCGTCGAGATGCCGCCCGAAGCCACGACGGGAAAGCCCGCGACCTCGGCCACATGGCGATACGCCGCCACATCGATACCCGTCTGCATGCCATCGCGCGCGATGTCGGTATACACCAGATGCTTAAAGCCCAGCTCGGAAAGCTGCGCCACGGCATCGTCGAGCGCCACACCTGCGCCGTCGCGCCAGCCGTTCACCTTGACCTGACCGTCGCGCGCGGCGATGTCTGCTACCAGTAACTCGCCAAAGCCTTGGGCTGCCACTTCGGCAAAACCTGGCTCGGTCACCAGCACGGTGCCCAGCGCGATACGGCATGCGCCGTAGCCTGCCAACTCGTCGATGCGCGCAAGCGAGCGGACGCCGCCGCCCACGTCCACGGACAGACCGTCGACGCCGCAGATGGCCTTAATCGCCGCCGAGTTGGCAGCGCGTGCGCCCTCGTCCTCGCCAAAGGCAGCGGACAGGTCGACGACGTGCACCCAGCTCGCGCCCTGTTCGGCAAACGAGCGGGCAACGGCCACGGGATCGTCGGAATATACCTTGCAGCGGCTGCGGTCACCGCGCTCCAGGCGCACGACCTTGCCGCCGATCAGATCGATTGCGGGAAACAGGATCATCGGCCAACCTCCTCGACGATGCTCACAAAGTTCTTAAGGATGCGCTGACCCAGCGCGGAGGATTTCTCGGGATGGAACTGGCAGCCCCACACGTTGCCATGGCGCACGATGCACGGGAAGCTCCGCGTATAGTGTGTGCGCGCCAGCACATCGGCGGCATCGGCGTCGTCAGCCACCGCGTAGCTGTGGGTGAAGTACATGTTGGCACCCTCGGCAAAACCGGCAAGCAGCGGATCGGCCGCACCGGCGGGCGTCATGTGCACCTGGTCCCAGCCCACGTGCGGCACCTTCAGGCGGCTCGACTCCAAGCGCGTGCACGAACCGCGCATAATGCCCAGGCCATCGACCCAGGGACCGCCAGCCTGCTCGGGGGCGCTGCCGTCGGCGACCGCGCCCTCGTCCGCAGGCACGCCCTCGTTGCCGCGCTCAAAAAATAGCTGAAGGCCCAGGCAGATGCCGAGCAGCGGAGTTCCGGCGGCAACGGCGTCGAGTACCGCGTCCGCCTCGCCGCTCTGGCGCATAAAGGCGATCGCGTCATAGAACGCACCCACGCCCGGGATGACCAGGCCGTCGGCGCGGCGGATCTGCTCCGGATCGTCCGACGTGCAGGCGGCGGCACCGGCGCGCACAAGCCCGCGCACGACGCTCGACAAGTTGCCCTTGTGGTAGTCGACCACCACGATCTTCGGTTCGCCCACGCGACCCTCCTTTTTCCCATTCAAAACCTGCCAAAAAGGGACAGGTTTATTTTGGTCGGTTAAACGTTCACCCACCGTATGAGACAGCATTTCCGCAGATAAAACCTGCCAAAATAAACCTGTCCCTTTTTGGCAGGCTACAGCGAGCCCTTGGTGCTGGGGATGCCCTGCACGCGGGGATCGAGCTCGCAGGCGTGGCGCATCGTGCGGCCCACGGCCTTAAAGGCGGCCTCGATAATGTGATGCGAGTTGCCGCCTGCGAGCTCGCGCACGTGCAGCGTGAGCTTGGCATCGCGCGCAAAGGCATAGAAGAACTCGACGGCCAGCTCGGTATCGAAGCTGCCCACACGTTCGGTCGGCACGGGCAGCTCGCAGTAGGCCTGGCCGCGACCCGAAATGTCCACGGCGGCCATCACGAGCGTCTCGTCCATGGCAATCGCCGCGTCTGCAAAGCGCGTAATACCCGCCTTGTCGCCCAGCGCTTGGCAAAACGCCTCACCCAGCACAATGCCCGTGTCCTCGACGGTATGGTGCGCGTCGACCTCCACGTCGCCTACTGCATGCACCGTCAAATCAAACAGGCCATGGCGGCCAAAGGCGTTGAGCATGTGGTCGAAAAACGGCACGCCGGTCGAGATATCGCACACGCCGCATCCGTCTAGGTCGAGTTTGACAACAATGTCGGTCTCCCCCGTCTTGCGGGTCACCTCGGCATAACGGCTCATCTACATCTCCTCCTTCACCAGCGCGGCAAACGCAGCCAGCACCTCATCGTTTTCCTGCGGGGTGCCCACGGTAATGCGCAGACAGTCCGCAAGCCCCGGCGCGTAGCTAAAGTCGCGCACCAAAATCGAATACTCGTCGCGCAGGCGCTCACGCACGCGCGTAGCATGCGGCGTGCGCACGAGCACAAAGTTCGCCGCACTCGGCCATGCCTCCACGGGCAGACCCCCGGCAGCCATTGCGCGCAGGGCACACAGTTCGCGCTCGCGCTCGGATGCGACCTGTGCCACCACGGGAGCATACGCATCGCGGGCGCGCACGCAGGCAAGCGCCGCCGCCTGGCTCAGCACGTTGACCGAATAGATCTGGCGAATCGCCGCGAACACGTCGATGACCTCGGGCGCCGCAATCACATAGCCCAGACGCGTGCCGGCGGCGCCAAACGCCTTGGACAGCGTATGCAGGATCACCAGGTTGGGATGCTCGGCGATAAGTCCCTGCGCTGTGGTGGCCGCGCCAAACGAAGCGTCGGCGAACTCCACGTAGGCCTCGTCGACCATCACCATGCCGGGGCACGCATCGCACAGGGCCGCGACAAAGTCGAGCGGTGCCACGTCACCCGTGGGGTTATTGGGCGAGGTCACTATGGCCAGGTTGCACTCGGGCGCCGCCGCGAGCACGGCAGCCTGGTCGAGCTCAAAGGTCGCCGGGTCGCGCCACACGTCGCGCACCTCGGTCTGACAGAGCGACGCAAAGAACGCATACTCGCTAAAACACGGCGGGCAGTTGAGCAGGGTCCGCCCCGCACCGCCAAACGCCAGCAGGTAGTTATAGAGCAGCTCGTCGCCGCCGTTGCCCACGCAGACATTCTCGCGCGCCACACCATGCCAGGCAGCAAGCTCGTCGCGCAGATCGTTGGACATGGGGTCGGGGTAGCGGTTGAGCGGCGTGGCAGCCAGGGCGGCGTCGACCGCCTCGCGCACGCCAGCCGGCACGGGATAGGTGTTCTCGTTGGCCGAAAGGTTGATGCGCGTGGGCGTAAAGTTGGGATTGTAGGGCTCAATGCCAGCCAAGTAGGGCTGGACGAGTTCCTTCATGCGAGACGTCAGCTCGGCCATATTAGGCCTCCTCGCCGGTCGCGCCAGCGCCATCCGCACTTGCAGCCGCTAGGTCCACACCCTCGGCGACCGTCGCCACGGCGTCGCCCGGCCAGGCGACCTTGGTCAGGTCGGCCGCGGCCAGAGACTCAGCACTCACGGCACCCTCGCCCTGCTCCAGCACACGGCGACGCAGTGCGGCCGAAAGCGCGTGTGCCCACAGGCCCTCGGCCTCGGCTAGACGTTGTGTGGCGGGAGCGTCGGAGAGCAGGCCCTCGGGCGTATAGCAAATGACGCTCGAGCGCTTGACGAATTCTTCGACCGAAAGCGGGTTGGAGAACATGGCCGTGCCGCCGGTCGGCAGCGTGTGGTTGGGGCCGGCAACATAATCGCCAAGCGGCTCGGAGCTCCAAGCGCCCACAAAGATGGCGCCGGCGTTGCGAATGCCGCCGAGCAGGCCCATCGCATCCTTGCAGTGCAGCTCCAGGTGCTCGGGCGCCACGGTGTTCACCGCCTCGACGGCAGCAGCCATATCGGCGGCCACCACGATGGTGCCCTCGTTGTCGAGCGAGGCGCGCGTGATCTCGGCACGCGGGGACCGTGCCACTAAAATGTCGATACCCGCCTCGACCTCGCGCGCAAACTGCTCGTCGCAGGTCACCAGATAGCAGGCTGCTAGCGGATCGTGCTCGGCCTGGGCCATCAGGTCGGCCGCGACCACCATGGGCTTGGCCGTGGCATCTGCAAGCACGCAGACCTCGGAGGGGCCGGCGACCATATCGATACCCACGTCGCCCGAGACAATCTGCTTGGCCGCGGCAACAAAGGCGTTGCCCGGACCGGTGATTTTGTCGACGCGAGGAATGGTCTCGGTACCGTACGCCAGCGCGGCCACGGCCTGAGCGCCGCCCACCATATAGATCTCGTCCACGCCGCCAAGCTTTGCCGCCGCGAGCGTGTAGGGACTGATCAGGCCGTCCTTTTGCGGCGGGGTCACCATGACCACGCGCTCAACGCCGGCCACCTTGGCGGGAATGGCATTCATGAGCACCGTGGAGGGATACTGCGCGCGACCGCCCGGCACGTAGATGCCGGCCGCCGCAAGCGGGGTCACCTTAACGCCGAGCATGGTGCCATCTGCACGCGTGGTAAACCAGCTCTGCTCGACCTCGCGCTGGTGGAACTCGCGAATCTGGCGCGCAGCCTTCTCGAGCGCCGCGACAAAGGCCGGGTCGAGGCCCTCGAGCGCGGCATCGATCTGCTCTTGCGGCAGACGGAAGCTCTGCAGCTCAACACCGTCAAAACGCCGACAGTAGTCGCGCACCGCGGCATCGCCGTTGGCACGCACGTTGGCCACGATATCGCGGGCGGCGTCGACGATGTTTTGCGGCAGCACGCCCTTACGGTTGAGCTGGTTGGTAACGAGACGCTCACCGGGAGCAAGCTTGATAGTCTTCATATCGGTATCCCCTATCGGTCGAGGTTGTGTTCGAAAAACGAGAGGCCGGGCGGCGGCGCCCATCGGCCCGCAGCCCAGACGTTGGGGCGCCCGTGCGTGCTCGCGCTATTGTGCCGAGCCCGCAACGGGCTCAAAATGCTTGTCCTTAACGGCCGCCGCCAAGCGATCTGCCAGATTGCGTACGCGCGGATCTAAGCGAGCGGCACCCGGGTTGACAAAAAAGCGCGCCGTGCAGTCCATAATGCGGCCGGTGATGACCAAATCGTTGTCGCGCAGCGTGGCACCCGTGGCGGTAATATCCACGATGCGATCGGTCATGCCGACAATGGGGCCCAGCTCGATGTTGCCGTGCAGCGAAACGATATCGGCGTTCACACCGCGCTCGGCATACCAGGCACTCGCGATGCGCGGATATTTGGTAGCCACGCGAAGCGAACCGCGGCGGGCATAGTTGCGCTCGGCCTGACCGGCGCGCCACGCGGGCTCCGCCTCGATAAAGGTGCACAGGCCGTAGCCCAAATCGACCAGCTGCAGCAGGTTGAGGTCGGCCTCGATGAGCGAGTCCCAGCCGCAGATGCCGCAATCGGCGCCACCGCAGCCCACAAAGGCGGGCGCATCGCTGGGTCGCACGATAACAAACTCGATATCGCCGACCGTGCCCTCACCGGCACGCGTGTCGCGACCGCGCACAATCAGGTGACGGCCGGGGTCACGCAACTCAGAGACGTCCAGGCCCGCGGCCTCGAGCACGTCGAGCGTGTCTGCCTTAAGCGAGCCCTTGGGCACGGCAATGCGCAGCGGACCCTCGGCGCCACGGCCCGCGGCGTGATCGCCGTCGGAAGCGGTGTCCTCTGCCGAGGTACGAGCGGCCTCCAAACGCTCGAGCGAAAAGGCGAAGCCCGCCGCCGGCACCTCGATGCCGTCGCCAAATGCGCCGGTAAAGATGGAGTCGTAGCGTCCGCCCGAACCGACCGGATCGGGCAAGCCACCGGCATAGGCCTTAAAGACCAGGCCCGTGTAGTAATCGAAAGAGTTCATGATGGAGAAATCGAACGACAGCACCTGGGCGTCCTCGGGAGCCAAGCCCTCGACCAAGGCACGCAGCTCGCGCGTCGGCGGCGCGGCGATACCGGCGGCCTCCAGCAGCGCGTCCACGCGGTCGAGCACCTCGGCACCACCGTGCAGGCGCGGCAGTTCGCTAATGGCGGCCTTGACGGCATCAGACTCGGTGCTGGCAGCCACGCGGGCATCTAGGCCCACAAAGTCGTTGGCATGCACGCAGCGCAGGGCCTCGGCTGCCAGCTCGCGATCCTCGCACGCCGCGAGCAGCTCCTTAAAAGGACGCACGCTACCTGCGATAATACGAGCATCGGGAAGCGCCAGCTTACGCACGGCCTCGGCCACCAGCGAAACAATCTCTACATCGCCCGCGGTATCGCCCGCACCGATAAGCTCAAAGCCCAGCTGCGTAAACTGACGCGAGCCACCGGCATTGCGCTGGCACTCGCGAACCACCGGCGCCTCGTAGCGAAGGCGCAGGGGTAGATCGGCCGCACGCATGCGGGTCGAAACCAGGCGCACGATCGGCAGCGTGTTGTCGGGACGGACCACCAGCAGGCGGCCGTCGTCATCAAAGAGCTTAAACGGCGTGTCCGCAATGCGGCCGCCCTCCTCGAGCGAACCCTTGTCCTCGAGCAGCGGCGTCTCGACCGGAAGGTAATGATGCTCCCTTAAGCAGCCCTTCACCGTATACGCGATCTCCTCGCGTGCCTGAGCCTCCTCGGGCAATATGTCCCGGAATCCCCACGGTGTGGCCGTCATCTGGTGAGCCTCCTCATACTGCGTTTCATATAGAACGAAAGACCGGCATAGCTCCGCCGGTCTTCTGGGTACTTTAGCATACTAGAGTGCTTGCGGGGAGAACCGTCCCCCTCGGCTCACAGCGTATTCATTTGGAAACATAGGGCAAGCGATTAGCAGCGGTCTCTTGTTACAACGCAAAAAGGGCGCCCGTGCAATTGCGGACGCCCTTGTGCAGGGTTGAGATATCAACCAGCCAAGATATCGGACCCGTGACCAGCTCTTAGTAGTCGAACTGGTGGTAGTAGCGGCGGTACTTGAGGTTGTGCTTGGTGACCAGCTCGTAGTTGCGCGAGAGGCGGTCGGTGGTCAGCACGGACAGGATCCACGGCGACACGATGACGCGGAAGTCGTCGTCCAGGCCCGGGATCGCGTACTCGGCGGTGTCGATGATGACGTAGTCCTCGTCGCCGGTCACGCCGCTGGTGAGGAAGGCGCGGACGCGCTCGTCGAGGGCGCGGCACTCGTCCTCGCCCATGAACAGGAACACCGGGACGCCGGGCTCGAGCAGCTCGAGCGTGCCGTGGAAGAAGTCGTGCGAGGTGATGTGGCGGATGCGCTTCCACTGCATCTCCTCGAGCAGGCACATGGAGTACAGGATGGTCTCGCCCCAGAGGGCCCCCGAGCCGATGAACATGGTGTAGTCGGCCAGCGCGTACTTCCTGGCGATCTCCTCGGCGCGCGGCTCGAAGCGCTTGCGGATGTCGAGCAAGTCCTTCCAGACGTCCTTCGTCTGCTCGATGAACAGGTCGAACTTGGGGAAGCAGCCGCGGCGGTTGAGCAGGCGCAGGCCGAAGCAGTCGGCGAGGTAGTAGCCCTTCTCGCAGCCGCCGGAGCCATGGTCGGAGGCCATCATGACGCAGTTCTCGGCGCCCACGGCCTGCCCGATCTTGCCCTCGGGGTTGGTCATGGCGAAGACGCGCACGCCCATATCCTTCATCTTGCCGATGGCCTCGAGCACCTCGGGGGTGGTGCCGGACTCGGAGGCGGTCAGCACGACGGACTTGTCGGTCATGCGCTTGTGGCCCATGACGTTCCACTCGGCGGCGTGGATCAGGTAGACCTCGAGGTCGCGGTCGCCGAACTTGTTCATGAGGTACTCGAGCTGCATGAACTCGTCCCAGGTGCCGCCGACGCCCATCAGGAAGACGGCGTCGTAGCCCTCCTCGTGCACGCGGTCGGCCAGGGCGGTCATCCGCTTGCCGGCCTCGTAGACGTTCCTGCCGTCCTCGAGGTAGCCCTCCTGGTCGAAGTGCATGATCTCGATCTTCTCGGTCTCCTTCATGTGTGTCCTCCCATCACATGTGCGCAATTCTATACATCGCGCTTCTTGCTGATACCAATTATAGCCATACGATTGCTTGTTATTTAATACCAATCCAAACTCACGGAGATTTGCGGCGAACGGTCGGTTTCCTCGCCCGAGTGGTATTACAACGCCAATAGTTGTCTATTTCGAGCGCTACTGCCAACGGGCTCCCCACAACTCGCCAGCTATAAAAGCGTTGCGCCAGACCCGCCCAAGCGTTTCCAGCGCAACCGCGCAGTTTAGTTATTCGGCTTCCATCTCCGCTGTCACACGGCGATACATCTCGATAACCTGAGTCGTCGCCTTGGACGGATCCTGATAGTAGCGGCCATCACACGTCTCGGCCGAGACATAGCCCGTATAGCCGTGGCGCATGAGTGCCTCGAGGTCGGCACGCATATCACGCTCGCCGTCGCCCCAGGCAAGATGCGTCGTGCCGCCGCCCACATCTACAAAGTGGGTGTGAACGATCTTTTCGCCCAAAACCTCAAAGTAGCCGTCGATCGTGTCGCCGGCAACTTCCATGGCGCCAAAGTCGATACAGGCCTTCAGGTTGGGACGATCGACCGCCTCGAGGATGCGCACGACATCCTGTGCGGTGTTGACCAACACGGACTCCGACGGCTGCAGGGCCTCGAGCGCGACGCGAATACCGCGCGTATCGGCGTAGTCGCACACCGAGCGCAGCATGGCAACGCTGCGGGCCCAGGCGTCCTCAGCCGGCTCGTCCAGATAGGCCCAACCACTCGTCACCAGAATCTGCGGCGCGCCTAATTCAACGGCTACGTCGATCACATTCTTAAAGTACGAGAGGATGCGTTTTTGGCCCGCCTCACCGCGCACCGCGACGTTCCACGGCTTGGGGTTGTTCTGCTCGGGGCACACGCACACGATCTTGATACCGTATTGGGCGGCAAGATCGCGAATCTTATCCACCGAATCGTGCTCATGGCAATCCACATACAGGTGCATCGAGCCGGTCCACAGCTCGATATTGCGATAGCCGGCCTCACCTGCAGCCTTAAAAAACGTCTCGATGCTGTAGTAACGATGGTTGATGTTCATGAGCGAAAGCTCGGGTACGACCATAGCCCTCCCCTTTCGTACGGAGTTTTAAAAAACAGGGGGCCGCCGCAGATGCGACAAGCCCCCAAAGATCGACGCAACCGTTAGACGCGATGGAAGCGCGATTCGAACATATTAGGCAAGCACGCCAAAGTAAGCGCCGATGATGCCCACGACCATGGTGCAGAGGATCAGGACCATCGGGTTGATCTTCTTGGAGAGCAGCCAATAGTAGAGCCAGAAGGCGGCCATGCCGAGCATACCGGGCATGATACCGTCCAGGATGTCCTGGAGAGTCTGGGCGGTGTCGCCCTGACCGATAGCGACAGGCAACGAAGCCCAGAACATGTCCTTGCTCATGGCGCCGACGACCATGACGCCGACAATGCCGACGCAGGCCATGATCTTTTGCATCAGGCCGGTCTTCTGAGCCTCGTCGAGGAAGCCAATGCCTAGCTCATAACCCTTGATAGCGCCAAAGATACGAATCAGGAACGCCGGGATGTTGTAGACGAGCAGGAAGGCGATGGGGCCAAAAACGTTGCCGGCCTGGCACAGGCTGATGCCCACGGCAGCGGCGACGACGCGCAGGGTGGACAGGAAGAAGGAGTCACCCAGGCCGGAAAGCGGACCCATGAGGGCGGCCTTGATGTCGTTGACGCTCTCGGGCTCAACCTCGCCACGAGCGACTTTCTCCTCCATGGCCATCGCGATGCCACCCACGAAGGGAGCGAGCTGCGGGGTGATGTTGAAGAATGCGCTGTGACGGTGCAAGGCCTCGGCGTAATCATCGGGACGGCCGGCATAGATCTTCTTGAGCATGTTGGCGACCATCAGGCAGAAGGCAATGTTCATCTGCTTGTAGTAGGTCCAGGAGAATTCCATGCCCAGGGCGCCGGTGTTCACGGCGCTCTTAATGAGGTCGGAGCGAGTAATCTGGTTCTCGGAATTAGAAGTCATCGTCCTCATCCCCTTCCACAGAAAGCTGGGACTGGGCGCCACCAAGGCCCAGCAGGTCGTACTTGTCGATGCCGATGATGATTGCGATCAGGGCGACGCCGAGGACGGGCACGTTGGCATAGGAGCACAGCAGGAAGCCCAGGAAGTAGAACGGCACGAGCTGCTTGGTAAGCACCAGACGGCCGAGCATGGCGAAGCCCATGGCAGGCAGGATGTTGGCTGCGACGCCAAAGCCATCGAGGACGAACGTCGGGATGAAGTCGAGCAGGCCCTGAACGGCGTCGGCACCCAGATAGAAGGAGACCGAGCACAGGATAAAGGCCAGGACGACAATCACGAGACCGATAATCCAGTGCATAGCGTAGATACCCTTGAGGTTACCCTTGCTGGCAAAGACGTCGGCACGGTCGACCAGAAGGGGCATACCGGCGTTGACGACGTTCTTAATGGCCAGGCACAGAGTGGCGATGGGCATCGCGAGCGCGATAGCGGCCTCGGTGCTCTGACCCAGCTGAATAGCGAAGGCGCAGGCGAGCACACCGCCAATACACTCATCGGGCGGCACGTAAGCGCCGATGGAGATTGAGCCCATGAAGAGCAGCTCGAGGCTCGCACCGATGGCGAGGCCGGACTGCAGGTCCCCGAGGACTATGCCGACGAGCGGGCACAGAACGATCGGGCGGAACGCATAGAGCGTACCGAGCTGATAATCGAGCTTACCGAAGGCAGCGATAAGTCCGATAAGGATCGCTTGAACAAGCATTGTTCCTCCCTTTGATCCCTCTTGGATCCGCGCGGCGATTCCCGACTTGTCAGCGCGCCCTTTCCCATGCCGACAATCGTCCAGACAGATCCAGCTTGTACCGGTGTGCTGTTAACACCTAAACCGGTGCAAATGATTTAATACCAATTATATAGTCATGCGAAAACTATTTAATACCAATCGCTCAACGGGCAGGTACTCCCGGTGAACGGTAGATGGGGTACCGGGTAAAGCGTTTATCCGGTACGCCCACGGGCAGGGCGGCGCCGTACGCGCCGCCCCGTAGTTCCCAATTAGAGGGCGCTTAGAGCATCGACCTTGGGGTCGTCGGCCAGAGCGCGAATCTCGACCTCGATTCCGCGGCCGACGAGCTCGCGAATGTCCTCTTCCTCGGCAGCGGTCACAAAGATCTGACGGGAGATCTTACGGGCATCGGGACGCTGCTCATCCTTGGACTTGGTGTTGCCCAGGTTGATGGAGGTAATCTGCGGGCAGCCTTCGACAAGCTGCTTGGCCTCGGCGATGCTGGCGACGCAGATGATCATCTTGTACTTATCGGTGACACCGGAGTTGATAGCCTCGATGGCGTGCTCCATGTCCTTGATGACGAGCTTGGCGTTGGCCGGCTTTCCCATCTTGAGCGTGGTCTTCCAGACGGGATCGTTGGCAACCTTGTCGCCAACGCAGAAGATGCAGTCGGCGCCCAGGCCCTGGACCCAAGAGACGGCCACCTGGCCATGAAGCAGACGATGGTCGACGCGAACCAATTGAATCATGATTGACCCCCAAAGGTCTCATGCCGGAAACCCGGCCCCATTATTAGCAGGCGGTGACTAGAACTCTTCCTCGTCATCCGCATCGGTCAGCAGGTCGTTGACAAACTTGACGCGCGTGTCGTCAGCCGCGAGGATCTCGCGGATAACCTGGTCGGCGGGAGCCTCCTGGTCCGAGAAGAGCAGCTGGATCAGCAGCGGCAGATTCATGTTGGCAATCAGGTAGGTGTTGGGGCGCGTCTGGACGATCTTGGTGAACTCGTTGTTGACGCTGCCGCCAAACAGGTCGGTGCACACGATCACATCGTCGGCGGGATCGATAGTCGCCAGGAGCTTGGCGGCCTCCTCGGCGACGTCGGTGCGGCCGTCGACAAACATCGACAGATCGTGGACGTTATCGCGCGCGCCCGAGAGTAGCTCGGTGCTCTCCTTGATGCCGGTCGCAAAATGCGCGTGGCTGGCAAAGATGTATTGCCTCATTGCGGTTTCCCCCAAATAGAATTAGTAGTCGAACTGGTGGTAGTAGCGGCGGTACTTGAGGTTGTGCTTGGTGACCAGCTCGTAGTTGCGCGCGAGGCGGTCGGTGGTCAGCACGGACAGGATCCACGGCGACACGATGACGCGGAAGTCGTCGTCCAGGCCCGGGATCGCGTACTCGGCGGTGTCGATGATGACGTAGTCCTCGTCGCCGGTCACGCCGCTGGTGAGGAAGGCGCGGACGCGCTCGTCGAGGGCGCGGCACTCGTCCTCGCCCATGAACAGGAACACCGGGACGCCGGGCTCGAGCAGCTCGAGCGTGCCGTGGAAGAAGTCGTGCGAGGTGATGTGGCGGATGCGCTTCCACTGCATCTCCTCGAGCAGGCACATGGAGTACAGGATGGTCTCGCCCCAGAGGGCCCCCGAGCCGATGAACATGGTGTAGTCGGCCAGCGCGTACTTCCTGGCGATCTCTTCGGCGCGCGGCTCGAAGCGCTTGCGGATGTCGAGCAAGTCCTTCCAGACGTCCTTCGTCTGCTCGATGAACAGGTCGAACTTGGGGAAGCAGCCGCGGCGGTTGAGCAGGCGCAGGCCGAAGCAGTCGGCGAGGTAGTAGCCCTTCTCGCAGCCGCCGGAGCCATGGTCGGAGGCCATCATGACGCAGTTCTCGGCGCCCACGGCCTGCCCGATCTTGCCCTCGGGGTTGGTCATGGCGAAGACGCGCACGCCCATCTCCCTCATCTTGCCGACGGCCTCGAGCACCTCGGGGGTGGTGCCGGACTCGGAGGCGGTCAGCACAACGGATTTGTCGGTCATGCGCTTGTGGCCCATGACGTTCCACTCGGCGGCGTGGATCAGGTAGACCTCGAGGTCGCGGTCGCCGAACTTGTTCATGAGGTACTCGAGCTGCATGAACTCGTCCCAGGTGCCGCCGACGCCCATCAGGAAGACGGCGTCGTAGCCCTCCTCGTGCACGCGGTCGGCCAGGGCGGTCATCTTCTTGCCGGCCTCGTAGACGTTCCTGCCGTCCTCGAGGTAGCCCTCCTGGTCGAAGTGCATGATCTCGATCTTCTCGGTCTCCTTCATTCCCGCTCCTTTCACGAGCAGTTCGAATTGTCGCACGGACTGGCCGGGCTTGCCGCCCCGTCGCGCCGCTTAACCTTGTGGACATCTTGGCCCCAAGCTCAACAATTCAAAGGTTCTTAATACCAGTGAACGATTACAGGTTAGCCGTTTTTAATACCGATTTTTTGATTTCGTCCTCCCATCTCGGTAGACGGTCAGTTTTTGCCGCTCATCGGTCATGCGACACATGTCCGTAAAAAATGAGCACCCCGCCGTGCACGAGGATGCTCTAGACGCTAATAGTTGTAGGTATATCCGCCGGCATCGCCGCGGTTAAAAGACTTGGCATGCTCAATCGGCTGCCCACTCGAGTCATAGGTCAGGCATTCCAGTACGAGCGCCAGATCGCCCGGCTCAAGATTGAGCAAACTCGCATCGCGTGCGCCCAGCGCTTCAATATCGAGTTTCTCAATCGACTTGTCCGGCTTGCGCCCCAACATGTCATAGGTCTCGAACAGGCTGAAGACCGAAATGTCCACGTCTTCGATGCCCGGAAACAGCAGACACGGAATCAGCGTCATCTCGATCGATACGGGCTCACCATCAATGCAGTTGAGACGGCGCACCGAGTAAAGCAGATCGTCCTCGGCGATGTCAAACAGGTCGGCGTAATACGGGCCGGCGTAGCGTTTGGAGCGCGCCAGGATACGCACCGACGGCGTCGCACCCGACGCCAGAACCGACTGACGGAAGCCGCCCTTGCGTTCGTGCTCGTCAAACCACTTGTGTCCTACAAAGGCGCCCTTGCCCTGTACCCGACGAATCTGGCCACTTTTGACCAGCTCGTCCATGGCGCTTCGGATTGTCAGGCGCGTCGTGCCAAACTCCTCGGCCAGCTCGTTTTCGGACGGAATCATCGAGCCCGTCGGGTAGTCGCCGCGCTCAATTCGCTCCGCAATGCAGCGGCGAATTTGCTTGTAAACCGGCAAGTCTTCTACTGCATCAGCCATTCGACACCCACCTTCGTCGCAACGCCGTCCGCCTCCCCGTTATCGGCAAAACGATACTTGGTCGGCAGAATCACGGACTTGCAATACTCGACAAAGCCATCGTTCTCGTCACGCTCGTGCGAAGCTTTGTAAAACACCGGCGTGCCCTCCTGGGCACCCAGCAACTTGGCCTCGTCGGCGTTCAGACGGCTGATGGAAATATACTCCTTGCCGTGCGCCACATGGACATTCCCCTCTTTAAGCAAAACGTCGTAGAGGCTTTCCTGCTCAAAATCGTGATCGGGAAGCGAGGGGCACAAAGACAGGTTGACGTGAGCCGTCTCAATCGACGCCGGGGAACCATTAACCACGCGCACACGTCGAATGCAGAAGAGCGGCGTGCCCAGGTCGATCTGGGCTTTTTGGGCCAAATCGATATCGGCGTACACGACCTTGGACCAAACCAGGCGCGCGGTCGACTTTGAGCCAACCCTCTCCACCGCCTGCGTATAGTTCCATGTTTCCTGAAAGATGTTCAGCGGTTTGGGAGGACACACATAGGTGCCCGAACCGCGGCGGCTTTCCAAAGTTCCGCACGAAATCAGACGCGTGATCGCAGCGCGCAACGCCGTGCGTGACACGCCCAGCTCTTCACAGAGCACACGCTCGGCGGGCAGCCGGTCACCACCCTGCAGGTCATAATGTTTGATATACCAAAGAATGCCCTCAAAGGCGCGATCTTTGGGCGGAATCGCATATGGTTCACTCGACATGGGCAAGGCTCCTCAACCGCTTGATGCTGCGGGCATCATTGCTCCGGACGCCCCATGGCGTCGAAGGCTTCTTTGATCTGCTCCGCAACGTTCCGATACGACCGATATAGGCCGGAGTCTCGCTTGACTTCGCCCGCGGTCACCGGAATCTCAAGCTTCGAAATCTCATCCTCGCCGGTTTGCACGGCAACGATGACACCCATACCAAGGCACATATTACGCTTGGCAGCGTTGTTTTTGGTAGCCTGAGCTGGATTAATCAAAATCTGCTGAGCTAGTTCGCGATTGCTAAGCTCCGGCACATCCTCGGGATTTCCGGTCTCGACAATCTCGCACTGCAGCACGTCCGCATAGTCAAAAATCTTCGGCTCGCCGCCGCGCTGATGCACGGCCCACTTGCGGCGCGTGGCGTCCTGGTAGATAGCCGGCAAAAGTGTAAACCGCGGTGGGTCCAAAATCGTATCCGTGATGGTAAACACATCGGGATCAAAGGCATCCTGCGGGTTTTTCTTCTTGAACAGCCCCATATCAGCCTCCCGTACTAGTATTAAACAACTCAAGTTGAATATAGCACCAATTTCAAGCCGCCGCTTTACCGCATCGGTGCGTGGTGTCTATGGCTCGCCCAGCGGAAAAGTTCACGGACGAGGACGGGGCCGGGGGGGGGGGGGGGGTGGGGGGCGCCCCCCCCCCCCCCCCCCCCCCCCCCCCCCCCCCCCCCCCCCCCCCCCCCCCGCCCCGGCAATGCAATCTTGGCTGACCATAGTTAGATGCACGGCTTCTAAGGCAGCGTAAGCAAGGTCCCCATTACATAAAAAAGAATCAGCCCCCGCATATCGAAACGGTCGAGAGGGCCGCCTCCGGGCGGGTGCCTTCCTCTGAGAAGTTCGCGAAGCCCACTTCTCAGAGGAAGACACCCGCCCGGAGGCGGCCCCAGCGCGAGACCGTCCCGGATGCTATTCGTTGTCGCCGGCAGTTAGCTGCGTTGCGGAGAGTACGCCGTCGGCAGCGGTTGCGGCTGCGGCGTCGGGCCAGACCCAGTCGGTAAAGGCCGGGTGATCGAAGCCCTCGTCGCACGCGAACTCAAAGGCCTCGGTGCGGAAGGCCTCCCACTCATCAATCTGCTCGGCAAACTTATCGGCGTCAACCATGCGCAGCACGTCGGCGGCCAGGGCCCAGCGGTCCATGTTGTTCAGGCGCAGCATGTCAAACGGCGTGGTCGTGGAGCCCTTCTCCTCGTAGCCGTGAACGCGGAAGGCATCGTGACCGGGACGGTTCCAGATCAGACGGCGAATCGTGCCGGCATAGGCGTGGAATGCGAAGAGCACGGGCTTCTCGCCGCGGCCAAACAACTCAGCCCAGCGCTCATCGCTGATGGCTTGGTCGTTCTCGCAGACGTTCTGGATCTTGAGCAGATCGACTACGTTGACAAACCAGACCTTGATGCCCAGCCCGCGCAGCATATCAGTTGCGGCCAGTGCCTCGAGCGTCGGCACGTCACCGCAAGTAGCGACCACGACGTCGGCCTCGGCGAGCGAGTCGGCAGTCGATGCCCACTCCCAAGTCGCTACGCCCTCGGCGAGCTCAGACTTGGCCTCGTCGACCGTCTGGAAGGTGGGGGCGGGCTGTTTGCCACAGAAGATGGCATTGACGCAGTCGGTGGACTGGTAGACGCGCTCGGCCACAGCAAGGGCCATGTTGGCATCCGCCGGATAATAAGCATTCACGACATGCGTGTCGTTGGCCTTGTTGAGCAGCAGGTCGATAAAGCCGGGGTCCTGGTGCGAAAAGCCGTTGTGGTCCTGGCGCCAGACATGGCTCGACAGCAAAATGTTGAGGCCGCTGATAGGAGCACGCCACGGAATCTCGCGCTTGGTCGCTTCGAGCCATTTGCAGTGCTGGTTGACCATGGAATCGACCACGTGGACAAAGCTCTCGTAGGAGCTCCACACACCGGAACGGCCGGTGAGCACGTAGGCCTCGAGGAAGCCCTCGCACTGGTGCTCGGACAGCTGCTCTACAACCTTACCGGAACCGGCCAGCAGCTCGTCGTTGGCATCGTCCTCGTAGAAACCGGCATCCCACTGCTTCTTGGTCACCTTATAGGCAGCCTGCAGGCGGTTGGACGCGGTCTCGTCGGGACCGAAGATGCGGAAATCATCCATGTTCTTGGCCAAAACATCGGCAGTGTACTCACCAAAGACGCGGGCGGCCTCGGTGGAGCCCCAGCCGTGGCCCTTACTTGCGACGGGGATCTCGTGAGCGTGAATATCGGGAAGCTCGAGCTCGCGGCGTACCTTGCCGCCGTTCGCGTTGGGATTGGCGCCGATACGCAGCTCGCCGGTCGGCATAAAGGCCGTCACCTCGGGGCGCACCTGGCCTTCGGGCGTAAAGAGCTCCTCGGGCTTGTAGGAGCGCAGCCACTCGCGCAGCACGCGGAAGTGCTCGTGGGTGTCCTTGGCACTCGCGAGCGGCACCTGATGGGCGCGCCAGGAGTCCTCGGTCTTCTTGCCATCAATCTGCTTGGGGCAGGTCCAGCCCTTGGGCGTACGGAACACGATCATGGGATAGGCCGGACGGACCACGGTCTCGCCCGCAGTGGCCTGAGCCATAGCGGTGGCCTTGATGTCGCAGATCTCATCGAAGACCTGCTCGAACAGGGCGGCGAAACGCGCATGAATGCTCGCGTGGCTCTCGTCGTCAAAGCCGGCGACAAAGAAATGCGGCTTATAGCCCATGCCCTCAAAGAACTTGGCGAGCTCCTCGTCGGACACGCGGGCAAGAATGGTGGGGTTGGCGATCTTGTAGCCGTTGAGGTGCAGGATCGGCAGGACGATACCATCGGTTGCCGGGTTCACGAGCTTATTAGACTGCCAAGAGGTCGCGAGCGGACCGGTCTCGGACTCGCCGTCGCCCACCACAGCCACGGCCAGCAGGCTCGGGTTATCCATGACGGCACCGTAAGCGTGGCTGAGCGTGTAGCCGAGCTCGCCGCCCTCGTGGATGGAGCCAGGCGTCTCGGGCGCAAAATGGCTCGGAATACCGCCGGGGTAGGAAAACTGGCGGAAGAACTTCTGCAGGCCGGCCTCGTCATTGGTAATGTCGGGGCGAATCTCGCGGTAGGTACCATCGAGCAACGACTGGGCGGTGCCAGCGGGGCCACCGTGACCCGGGCCCATCAAGAAGATCGCGTTCTGGTTGTGATCGGCGATGAGGCGGTTGACATGACCGAACAGGAAGTTGATGCCGGGCGTGGTGCCCCAGTGACCGACCAGGCGGTGCTTAACGTCCGGGCGACCAAAGTCGCGCACCTCGCCGGTTTTCTCATCGACAAAGTCGGGGCGCATGAGCGGGTTAGAGCGAAGGTAGATCTGACCGACGGACAGATAATTCGATGCACGCCAATACAGGTCGACGCCCTCGAGCTCGGAAGCCGGCACCTCGTGGCCCAGCTTTTGCCACGGCGTCCCCAGTGTTTTAGCCATTGTTTATGTCCCTCCGCTGTGCGGTCGCCCTCCAATACGGCAACCATTCGTTGGGACTAGTATATTTGCTAAAACGTTTTATCATGGTGAAAAAACGTTTTATCACCCTTATCAATCACATCGATCAACAAAACGCGACATTCACCTGCGGCATTGTCTGCCACAGGTGCTCCACATTCGGTCTCTGCAAATTGATAAACGTGTTTAGTTATGTTTAGTAAGCTCGAGCACGCTGCCCTTAACGATAAGCGCCGGCTCCAGGACGACCTCTTCGGCACGCCTACCGCCCCTACCGGCAAGACGCTTGGACATGCAGCCAAAAGCATGTTCCGCGAGGACACCAGGATCCTGATCAATGGCGGTCAGCGCCGGCTCAAAGAGAACGTCGGCCGCCGAGTTGTCATAGCTCACCACCGAAATATCGCCTGGGATGCTCTTCCCCATCTCGTGCAAACGCTTGAGCAAACCGAGGGCAATGTTGTCCGAGCTCGCGAATACGGCAGTGGCGTCGGTTGCGAGCACCGCCTCCGAGGCCTCGTAGGCGCTCGGAATGTAGTACTCGCTTTCAAACTCCAAACGCGCGTCGATAGGCAGGCCAACCTCGCGCAGCGCGCGCTCATAGCCGGCAAGTCGCTTGCGACCCGTATTGGAACGACGCGCATTAACCAAGCAGGCAATGCGACGGTGGCCCTGCTCAATCAGATAGCGGGTAGCCATATAGCCACCCATCTCGTGGTCGAACATCACCTTGTCGCACTCGAGCCCCTCAATGGCGCGGTCGACCATCACGGCAGGGATGGGTAGATGGCTGACCTCTTCGCGCAGGGCACGGTCGTCCGAGAACTCGTCGCCTACCACCAGGAAGACACCATCGACGCCGCGCGTCACCAGCTGGCGCAGCAGTTCCAAGTCATCGTCGGCGCTTCCGCCCGAGCTGGTAATAAAGAGCGCATAGCCGTCCTCGCGGCAGCGCTTTTCCAAGCTACCGGCAAGTGAGGCAAAAAATCGGCTCTCGATGTTGGGGACGATAAGACCCAGGGTGCGTGACTCGCGCATGACCAGGCTGCGCGCAATCTGGTTGGGAACATAGTGGTTGCGCGCCGCGACCTCCTTGATGAGCTTGCGGTTTTCTTCCGAGATGCGACAAGGCCGATTGTTGAGAACAAGCGAGACCGACGAGGGGGAAAGCCCCACCTCCTGGGCGATCTGCTTGAGGGTGACTTTGTTGGCCATCTCGCTCCTTCCGGGTTTACGCGCAATCTCTTGAAAGTATAGCGACTGCCCCTCTACCTCGATGATAAACACTTTACCAATCCGGTAGACGGCTGTTTTATCGCCGCCAGCGCACCAAATACGTCCAGGTGGGGTATATTGCAATCGATTGATGACAACGACCACCAAAAGGCGGATATTCGGATGCACGAGAACGACTTTTTTAACGAGGACCTGCTGTGCGCGCTCGCTGGCGTTGCCGGCGAGGACAACGTGTTGATGAGCGAGCCCATGCGCGAGCACACCACGTTTAAGATTGGCGGCCCGGCCGACGTCTTTGTCACGCCCGACACCGAGCAGGGCCTCGTCGCCACGCTCGATACCTGCTATCGCTGCGATCTGCCACTCACCATCGTGGGCAACGGCTCCGACCTACTCGTCGGCGACAAGGGCATACGCGGCGTCGTCGTAGCGCTAGGCGAGGGCCTCTCCGACATTACCGTCGACGGCACGCACGTTACGGCAGCAGCCGGTGCGCTGCTTTCGGATGTTGCGGCCGCGGCAGCCGAGGCCGGTCTCACCGGCATGGAGCCCATCTCGGGCATCCCCGGATCGGTCGGCGGCGCCTGCTACATGAACGCCGGCGCCTACGGTGCCTGCATGGCCGACGTGCTGGAGTCTGTACGCGTCTACAAGCCCGCCCGCATGCTCGACGACGGCACCCGCGGTAGCGGCAGCATCATCGAGTTCGATGTCGACGAGCTCAATCTGGGCTATCGCAAGAGCCGCATCGCCGACGACGGCTTCATCGTGCTTTCGGCCACCTTCAATCTCGCCCCGGGTAACGCCGCGATGATCAAGGCCGACATGGACGACTACCGCCAACGCCGCGAGGACAAGCAGCCGCTCGACATGCCGAGCGCCGGCTCCACGTTCAAGCGCCCCGAGGGCCACTTTGCCGGTAAGCTCATCATGGATGCCGGCCTGCGCGGCCATGCCGTCGGCGGCGCCCAGGTGAGCGAAAAACACTGCGGCTTCATCGTCAACGCCGACCACGCCACCGCCGCCGACGTCGACGAACTCATCCGCCACATCCAAGCAACCGTCAAAGACCAATTCGGCGTAGACCTAGAACCCGAAGTCCACCGAGTAGGCGAATTTTTATAAAAAGAAGGCCCCGAAAGGGGCCTTCACCATATTTATTCAGATAACCCAGTCCGGTGTGTCGTGCTCAGGACCCGTGAGGGCCGGGACAGTCCGAGAGGCATAAGGTTGATCGCGAGTTCCGCACGAGCCGGAGAGCACTTAATGTGCTCTCCGCGCGAGCAGGACTGCCCGAGCAGGCAACCTTATGCCTCTCGGACTGTCCCGGACCAAGCCGCAGCTACGACAGCGCAATACCGCCGAGCCAGCCCCAGCGCACACCAGAGCCAGTGCCGTAAAAGCTAATGAACGAGTCAAGCGACCTCGACGTGATGGCGCCCTCGTTACTCATAACGATGCCGCCGCCAACATAGATGCCCACGTGTCCGTACAGCAGACCCGGCATACCGGTGCCACTGTGCGACGAGTCGGCCACGATCATGCCCACCTGCAGCGCCGAACGATCGGAGCTGTAGCACCAGGCGTTAAACATGTCGCACGCGTTGCCGCCAAAGTAGCCCACGCCGGCGTTGCGGAAGACGTTGGTGACCCAGGCGGCGCACCAGTTTAGGCCAGGCGAAGGCGTGGAGTAGCATGCGTTGACGACAGCCTGCTGCTTGCCCGAGCCGGCATTCTGTTGCGGATTTCCGGGCGCATACGATCCGCCACCCGAGTTTGAACCACCCGAGTAGGAATTGTTCTTGTTTGCGGCAGCCGCAGCAGCGGCAGCCTTCTTGGCAGCCTCCTCAGCCTGGGCGGCAGCGAGAATCTCGGAATCGCGCTGAGCCATGAGCTCCTTGACGTCGTCGGAGAGGCCGTTCAGAACCGTCTGGACCTCTTGCTGCTTGGCCTGCATGTCCTGCATCTGGGCAGTCTGCTGGTCCTTAAGCTTCTCCAAGTCGGCTTTTTGCGACTCGAGCTCGGACTTCTGCGTATCGAGCTCTTTCTGGATGGTCTGGATATCCTCGATGGCGTCGCGGTCGCTCTTGTTGATCTTCTCAACATAGTGCGCATTGGCGACGAGCTCCTCAAACGAGCCCGAGGCGAGCAGCAGCGACAGGATGTTGGTGCCGCCCGACTTATAGTTGGCGGAAACGCGATCGGAAAGATCGCCGCGCTTCTTTTTGAGCTCGGCCTTCTTTTCGTCAATCTGCGCCTGCGTGCTGTCAATCTGGCCCTGTACGCTCTCGATATCGTTGAGGGTCTGGGCGTTCTTGTTGGCCAGCGCCGCGTATTCATTTGCGATGCTGTCGAGCTGGGCCTGGACCTCGTCAAGCTGAGCCTGGGCCGCATTGAGCTTGTCGGTGGTTTCCTTGGTGGCCTCCGCAGCATGGGCGCGAGCGGGCAGACCAAAAAGAACGGCTGCAGAAGCGGCGCCGAACAAGGCCTTGAGGGCAGTGCGACGCGAAAGCTCCTGGGAAAGGATGGAATCGCTGTTTGGTGACATATCTACTCCGTTACATGTTTATTTATATGTCGCTCAACTCATACATATTAGCGTACATCCGACGCGTCCCAACGATTTCCACGAACGGCAGCAAACCCCATGGTCGGCGACTCGTATGCAAACGTCAAAGTCAAGGTTATGCCCACGCCAAACTTTTCCATGAGTACGTTAGCATGTTCGTCTGCTTTTCCTGCCCTGCACGTTTTGGGTGCCCCTGCCTGCGCTATACTCCCTCAGGAAGTGTTCCTGATTCGATAGGAGACTACATGTCCAAAGCACTCGACCCCAAAGACACCTGCGTCCTCGTAACCGGTGGCGCCGGCTTTATCGGCTCGCACACCGTCGTTCAGCTGCTCGAGGGTGGCTACCAGGTCGTCATCGTCGACGACCTCTCCAACTCCAGCGCCGTCGCCGTCGACCGTGTCAAGACCATCGTGGGCGACAAGGCCGCCAAGAACCTCACCTTCTACGAGGCCAACGTGCTCGACCGCGATGCCATGAACAAGATCTTCGATACCCATCAGATCGACCGCGTCATCCACTTCGCCGGCTTTAAGGCCGTCGGCGAGTCGGTGAGCAAGCCCGTCGAATACTATCACAACAACATCGAGAACACCCTGGTGCTCGTCGACGTTATGCGCAACCATGGCTGCAAGTCCATCATCTTCTCGAGCTCCTCGACCGTCTACGGCGATCCGGATAACCCGCCCGTCACCGAGGAAGACCCCAAGAAGCCCGCGACCAACCCCTATGGCTGGACCAAGTGGATGATTGAGCAGATCCTTATGGACGTTCACACCGCCGACCCCGAGTGGAACGTTGTGCTGCTCCGCTACTTCAACCCCATCGGCGCACATCCGTCGGGCCTGATCGGCGAGGACCCCAAGGGCATCCCCAACAACCTGGTGCCTTATGTCGCGCAGGTTGCCGTGGGCAAGCTCGAGGCCGTTCAGGTCTTTGGCAACGACTACCCCACCCCCGACGGCACCGGTGTGCGCGACTACATCCACGTGTGTGACCTGGCATCGGGCCATGTGGCCGCCCTCAACTGGATGAACGGCAAGACCGGCGTCGAGATCTTTAACCTAGGCACCGGCACCGGCACCTCGGTGCTCGAGGTCGTCGCCGCCTTCTCCAAGGCCTGTGGCAAAGAGCTGCCCTACGTGATTCGCGAGCGCCGCGCCGGCGACATCGCCGCCAACTGGTGCGACGCTTCCAAGGCCGAGCGCATGATGGGTTGGAAGGCACAGTACGACATCGCGGACATGTGCCGCGACAGCTGGAACTGGCAGAGCCACAACCCCAACGGCTTCGCCGACGCCGAGTAGCAAAAACCTACACACCGTTCTTGCCCCGATCTCACGATGTGAGACCGGGGCTTTTTCATGGCATGTAACCATTCGCCGAAAATCGACCAACTTTTTTATCTTGCCTATACATGTTTAAACAACATGTATACAATAGGTGTATCGAATCAGAACATCGGAGGCGGACTGCACACCCATCGGCAGGCCGACCCCACAACAAGAAGGTTGGTGAGCGCATTCATGGAGCGTGCAAGCGGCGTCCTCATGCCCGTCTCATCTCTGCCCGGACCATACGGAATCGGCGGCTTTGGCTGGAATGCCTACGACTTCGTCGATTTTCTCGCCTCGTGCAAACAACATTACTGGCAAATCCTGCCCCTTACGACGACCAGCTATGGCGATTCGCCCTATCAGTCGTTCTCGGCCCGCGCAGGCAACCCCAACTTGATCGACTTTGCCGAGCTTATCGAAGCCGGCTATCTGGAGCAGCGTGACATCGACGGCGTCTTCCTTGGTTCCGACCCCAGCAACGTCGACTACGGCGCCATCTTTGTTGGCCGCCGTCAGATTCTCGATCGAGCCGCTGAGCGCTTTGCTGCCGACAAGCCGGCCGATTTCGACGACTTTATCCAGGCAAACGAGGACTGGCTCCTTCCCTACTGCGAGTTTATGACCGTGAAGGAGGAGTGCGGACTCAAAGCCTTTTGGGAGTGGCCCGAGGAGCTCCGCCGCCGCGGCGAGGCATCCAGCAAGGTCTGCGCCACCCATCCCGAGCGCATGCTCTACCACCAGATGACGCAGTATTTCTTCGATCGCCAGTGGAGCCGCCTCAAGGCCTATGCCAACGAGCACGACATCCTGATCATCGGCGACCTGCCCATCTATGTCTCGCGCGACTCCGTCGAGATGTGGGCCATGCCCGAGCTCTTTAAGATCGACGCCGCCGGCAATCCCGTCAGCGTCGCGGGAACGCCGCCTGATCAGTTCTCGGCCACCGGCCAGTACTGGGGCAACCCCATCTATGACTGGGATGCTATGGAAGCAGACGGCTTCTCCTGGTGGGAAGACCGCGTCCGAGCCGCCCTCGACATGTACGACATCATCCGTCTGGACCACTTCCGCGGCTTTGAAGCCTTTTGGGAGGTGCCGTTCTCCTCTCCCGATTCGTCATATGGTTCATGGACGCAGGGACCCGGCCTCAAGCTCTTCAAGGTGCTCAAGGAAAAGCTCGGCACGCTTCCCATCATTGCCGAAGACCTGGGCTTTCTTACCCCCGGCGTCATCGACATGCGCGACACCACGGGCTTCCCCGGCATGAAGATCCTGCAGTTTGCCTTTGAGGGCAGCAACTCCTACTATCTGCCGCACAACTACATTGCCAACACCGTCGCCTACGTCGGAACGCATGACAACGAAACGGCACGCGGCTGGTATGAGGGAACGGCCACCCCGCGTCAGCGCGAGCAGGCGGCCCTGTATACCCACCAGCAGGCAGGCGAGTCCATGGCCGACGCGCTCAACCGCACCATCGCCGCCAGCGTGAGTGACACCTGTATCTACACCATGCAGGACCTGCTCAATCTGGGCAACGAGGCGCGCATTAACACCCCCGCCACCCTGGGCGGTAACTGGACGTGGCGCATGCTTGATGGCGCCATCACCCGCGAACTCGAGCGCAAGCTCACCGACTGGACCGAGACCTACTTCCGCATCCCGTCGGAAGCCGAAATCGAGCTTCCCCAATAGGAGCCACCGCGCCCGACCCCACCCCACCGTGTGGACGCGACCGCTTTTCCCGCGCGAGGCCATCCCAATCCCTCGCGCGGGCTTCTTTTGAATTTCTGACATGTAGTCGACTCACCACAGGAGGAAACATGCCCCGTATAAGCCTCGCAGAACTCGCCGAGCAGTCCTTTGGCACCTCGCTCGAGCAGCTCGATGACCGTCGTATTTATAAGCTGCTGGTCAAGCTCGTGCAGGAGCGCTCTGCCGCCTGTCCGCTCAACAACGGCAAGAAAAAGCTCTACTACATCTCTGCCGAGTTTTTGATCGGCAAGCTGCTCATCAACAATATGATCGACCTCGGCATCTATGACGAGGTTAAGGACCAGCTCGTCGCCGCCGGCCACGACCTCAACAAGATCGAGGAGTTTGAGGTCGAGCCTTCGCTCGGCAACGGCGGCCTGGGCCGCCTGGCCGCATGCTTCCTGGATTCCATTGCCACGCTGGGCCTTACCGGCGACGGCGTGGGCCTCAACTACCATTACGGCCTGTTCCGCCAGCGCTTTGCCGACAACCAGCAGAAGGCCGTCCCCGACGAGTGGCTCGGCGAGCAGGACATCCTGATCGATGAGGACCGCTCCTACACCGTCGAGTTTGGTGATTTTGCCGTCACCTCCAAGCTCGTCAACATCGATGTGCCCGGTTATGGCCAGCCCACCAAGAACCGCCTGCGCCTGTTTGACCTGGCAAGTGTCGACGAGGGCCTGGTCCCCGGCAGCTCCATCGACTTCGACAAGACCAAGATCGCCAAGAACCTCACCCTGTTCCTCTATCCGGATGATTCCGATGAGCAGGGCCGCCTGCTTCGCATCTACCAGGAGTACTTCATGGTGAGCAATGCCGCCCAGCTCCTGATCGACGAGGCCGTAGAGCGCGGCAGCAACCTGCACGATCTGGCCGACTACGCCGTGGTCCAGATTAACGATACGCACCCCACCATGGTCATTCCCGAGCTCATCCGGCTGCTCACCACCGAGCACGACATCGAGTTTGACAAAGCCGTTACCATCGTGCGATCCATGGTCGCCTACACCAACCACACGATCCTTGCCGAGGCGCTCGAGAAATGGCCGCTCACCAGCCTGCAGAAGGTCTCCCCCGCCATCGCCGACATCATCGTCAAACTCGATGAGATTGCCAAGGCCGAGCATGGCGACCCGCGTGTCGCCATCATCGACGAGTACGGCACCGTCCACATGGCCCACATGGACATTCACTTTGGCTTCTCCATCAATGGCGTCGCCGCCCTCCACACCAAGATCCTGGAGGACACCGAGCTTCACCCGTTCTACGAGATCTATCCCGAAAAGTTCTCCAACAAGACCAACGGCATCACCTTCCGCCGCTGGATCCAGGGAGCCAACCCCGCACTTGCCAGCCTGCTCGACGATGCAATCGGTACCGATTGGCGCAGCACCGGCGACCTGAGCAAGCTCGCCGAATTCGCCGACGACAAGGACGTTCTTGAGCGCCTGGCCGCCACCAAGGCCGAGGCCAAGGCCATCATGCGCCAGTTCATGGCGCTCGAGCAGGGCGTGACCATTCCCTCCAACGCGATCATCGATGTTCAGGTCAAGCGTATCCACGAGTACAAGCGCCAGCAGATGCTCGCGCTCTACATCATCTGGAAGTACCTCGACATCAAGAACGGCAATAGACCTAAGCACCCCGTCACCATCATCTTTGGCGGCAAGGCGGCACCTGCCTACACTATCGCCCAGGACATCATCCATCTGATCCTGACGTTGTCGCAGTGGATCGCAAACGATCCCGACGTGGCTCCCTACCTGCAAGTTGTCATGATCGAGAACTATAACGTCACCGCTGCCGAGCGCGTGATTCCCGCCGCCGACATCTCCGAGCAGATCAGCCTGGCCTCCAAGGAGGCGAGCGGCACCTCCAACATGAAGTTCATGCTCAACGGTGCTTTGACCCTGTGCACGCTCGACGGCGCCAATGTCGAGATCGCCGAACTCGTGGGCGACGAGAACATCTACACCTTTGGCGCCTCGTCCAAACAGGTCGAGCAGCTCTACGCCGACGGCAGCTATAACGCCGGCGCGCTCTACCGCAAGCCCGGTATTAAGCTACTGGTGGACTTTATTACCAACCCCGCCTTTATGGCAACGGGCAATGCCGAGCGTTTGCAGCGTCTGCACGACGACATTAAGGGCAAGGACTGGTTTATGGCCCTGCTCGACATTGAGGAGTACATCCAGACTAAGGAGCGCGTGCTGGCAGACTACGAGGACCAGGACGCTTGGATGCGCAAGGCGCTGATCAACATCGCCAACGCCGGCACTTTCTCGTCCGACCGCACAATCTCCCAGTACAACGACGAGATCTGGCACCTAAGCTAATTTCGCTTCCATTACCCATCCTTTTGAAAGCGGAGTCGCGGCAACGCGGCTCCGCTTTTTGTGCCCTCGTGTTACCCGCGACCTGCCTCGACCAAAAAATCTCGGCCTGTAACAACTAGCCGGCATAATTGGGTCAACCTGTTACAGAATGAGACAAACAGAATTGTTCCGGGAAACCGTCTCAATCTGTAACATCTAGGCCCAATTTGGCCCTCCTCCTGTTACAGATCGAGACAAACGACCGGCCAGACAGCCCCAGCACAAAGAAAGGCTCCCCTCTCGCTCAGCGGACGAGAGGGGAGCCTTATATGTGACTGCGGCAAAAGGATGGCAAAACCGCAGTCGCCCAAAAGGAGGGCCTGATTGAATCGGGCCTAGATAAGGTTCTTGCCAGAGACCTTATCGAAGAGGTGGGTCGCATTCTTCTCGAACTTGAACCAGATGGGGTCGCCGGCCTTGAGCGAACCCCTGGCCTCGAGGTCGACGACCGGGATGATCAGGACAAACTGGCCGTCGGGAGACGTCACATGAACGTGCTCGGTCGAACCCATGAGCTCGGTGACCTCGATGGTGCCCTGAAGCGCACCCTCCTCGCCCTTGTCGGCAAGCAGAATCTGCTCGGGACGAACGCCGGCCGTGATCTCCTTCATGTCCTCGCCGTCCCAGTTAAGCGCAAGCTGAGCGCAGGTCTCGGGGGCCAGCGCGACATTCATGTCGTCGGTCTTGACGGTAAAGCCCTCGCCCGAGCGCACCAGCTGGGCATCGAAGAAGTTCATCTGCGGCACGCCGATGAAGCCGGCGACAAAGATGTTCGCGGGATGGTTGAAGACCTCCTGCGGCGTGGCGATCTGCTGAACAACGCCGTCCTTCATGACCACGATGCGGTCGCCGAGGGTCATAGCCTCGGTCTGGTCGTGGGTAACATAGATGAATGTACCTTTGATCTCGTGGCGAAGCTTAATGAGCTCGGCACGCATCTGGTTACGAAGCTTGGCGTCCAGGTTGGACAGCGGCTCGTCCATCAGGAATACCTTGGGGTCACGCACGATGGCGCGGCCGATGGCAACGCGCTGACGCTGGCCGCCCGAAAGCGCCTTAGGCTTACGGTCGAGGTACTCGGTGATACCCAAAATCTCGGCAGCGGAGCGAACCTTGCGGTCAATCTCGTCTTTGGGGACCTTCTTGAGCTCAAGCGTAAACGCCATGTTCTCGTACACCGTCATGTTGGGGTACAGAGCGTAGCTCTGGAACACCATGGCAATGTCACGGTCCTTGGGTGCCACGTCGTTGACGCGCTTGCCGTCGATGAGCACGTCGCCCGAGGTAATGTCCTCCAGGCCGGCAACCATGCGCATCGTCGTGGACTTACCGCAGCCAGAGGGACCAACGAGGACGATAAACTCCTGGTCGTGAACAGTGAGGTTGAAGTCCTCTACAGCGAGCACGCCATCCTCGGTAACCTTGAGGTTGTGCTTCTTCTCCTCGGTCTTCTTCTTTTTGCCAAAGAAGCCCTTCTTTTTGGACTCGTTGTTGGGATACACCTTCTGAACATGTTTGAGAACGATCTCGGCCATGTCTCTACCTTTCGATACGCGGCGCCACGCTGAGGGGCGCCGCAGAAACTTGCAAAACAGTTACGGCATCAGCCCTTGACGGCACCTGCCACCACGCCGTCGATGATGTACTTCTGGCAGAGGATGTACATGAGGACGATGGGGACAACGACCATCATGATGCAGGCCATCATGGGGCCGAGCTCGACGTGACCGTAGCCGCCGCGGAAGTACTGGATCAAAATAGGAATGGTCTTGTACTTGGTGGAGTCGAGGGTGAGGTAGGGCAGCAGATAGTCGTTCCAGACCCACATGGTCTCGAGAATGCCGACCGAAAGATAGGTGGGCTTCATGATGGGAAGGACGATCTTAAAGAACACCTGGACCGGGTTGCAGCCGTCGATCATGGCCGCCTCCTCGATCTCGAGCGGGATGTTCTTAACAAAGCCGGCGAACATAAAGACCGCCAGGCCCGCGCCAAAGCCAAGGTAAATAAAGCAGATGTTGAACGGCGTGTTGAAGCCGATGCGGTCCGCCAAATTGGACAGCGTGAACATGAGCATCTGGAACGGTACGACCATCGAGAACACGAACAGGTAATAGAAGAAGTTCGAGATCTTGCTGTTGACGCGCACCACATACCAAGCGCACATGGAGCAGCACACCAAGATCAGCACGACCGACGTGACCGTGATGATGAGCGAGTACATAAACGCCGAGGCAAAGCCCTGCTCGTTAAGGGCGTGCACGTAGTTTGCAAGGCCGTTGAACGTCTCGGGCGTGAGCAGATCGAATGCCGTGGTGGTGCTGATTGCGGTCCCTTTCTTAAAGGAATTGAGCGCAATCATGAACACGGGGTAAATCCATGCGAGCGACAGGATCGTAAAGAAAATCGAGAGCGCACGGTTGATAGCCTTATCGCGTTTCATTACTGCTGCACCTCCTTGGACCTCGTGGCCTTAAGCTGGATCATGGAGATTGCTACGACCAGGATGCAGAAGATAACCGCCTTGGCCTGACCGATGCCCTGCCATGCGATGCCAGCACGCGAATAGAACGTGTTGTAGATGTTCAGGGCGAGCATCTCGGTGGAGTGCGCCGGGGCGCCACCGGTAAGGGCGAGGTTCTGGTCGAACAGCTTAAAGCCGTTGGTGATGGACAGGAACAGGCAGATGGTGATCGTCGGCATCAGGTTGGGGATCTTAACCTTCCAAAACGTCTGCCATGCCGTAGCGCCATCGACCTTGGCGGCCTCGATGTAGTCTGACGGAATGGACTGCAGACCGGCGATGTAGATGATCATCATGTAGCCGACCTGCTGCCACAGGGTCAGGATGACAAGGCCCCAGAAGCCAGCAGCAGAGTTAAGGGCGATAAGGTCGGCACCGATGTTGGAGAGCAGGCAGTTGATCAGAATCTGCCAAATGTAGCCCAGCACGATGCCGCCGATCAGGTTAGGCATGAAGAAGATCGTACGGAAGATGTTGGTGCCCTTGAGCGCCTTGCGGGTGAGCGCCTGCGCGATGGCGAGGGCGATCACGTTGATGAGCACCGTCGACAGGAAAGCAAACGCCACCGTAAAGAAGAACGACGTGGCAAACTGCGGATCGGACAGTGCACGCACGTAGTTCTCGATACCGACGAAGTGCGTGTTGTTAATGGTAATAAACTGGCAGAACGAGAGATAGAAACCCTGGATAAAGGGGATCACGAACCCGATCATAAACGCCAGGCACGTGGGCAGCATAAAGAGCGGCCACCAGCGCTTGAGTGCTTTGCCCATAGAAGGGTCCTTTCAATATGCAGGGGGCGGGCAAACCGACGTCTGCCCGCCCCCTGTCGCTAATCAGATAGCTTGGGCAGCAACTGCTTACTCGGAAGCAGCCTTCTCGGTCTTCCAGCCATCGACGAAGGCGTTCTTGACGCCGTCCCACTTGGTGTTATCGGCAGCATAGGCAATCAGAGCCTGCTTGAGGTTCTTCTTCCACTCCTCAGAGGGGATGTAAACGAAGTCCCAAGCGACGGTCTTCTTGCCGTCCTTAGCCATGGCAACAGCCTGCTGCGAGAAGACGTTGGTGGTGTCCTTGGCGCTCTTGAACGGGGCAGTCAGACCCATCTTGTCAGCGATGATGCTGGTGGCAGTGTCAGAAGTGACGCACCAATACATGAAGTCCTCGGTAGCCTTCTGGGCATCCTCGGAAGCCTGGGAGCTCACGCACCAGTAGTTCTCGCCGCCGGAGCACAGGCCCTGGTTCTCCTCGCCGTCGACACCGATGTAGATGGGCATCATGCCAATCTGATCGTCGGTCATACCGGCCTTGATGAGGTCGGCGTAGGCCCAAGAGCCGTTCTGATAGAAGACGGCCTTGCCGGTTGCGAACTCGTTGGAGGCGTCGTCGCCGGTCTTGGAGGCAAGCTGCGAAGGATCGCAGGTGGAGTCGGTGATGTACAGGTCGAAGATCTGCTTAAAGTTGTCGAGATACTCGCCCTTAATCTCGTCATCCTCCTGGTTGTGCTCCTTCTCGAACTCGTAGTAAAGCGGGAGGTTGGCGAGGTGGGTGGTGTAGCGCCAGCTGGAGGAGTCATCCATGCCGGCGGAAGTGAAGGCACCGTCAACGCCAAGCTCGTCCTTGCGGGCCTGAATGTCATCGGCGCAAGCCTTCAGCTTGTCGAAGGAGTTGATGTCCTCGGCCTTGTAGCCAGCCTTCTCGAGGAGCTCCTTGTTGTAAATGATGCCGTAGCTCTCCTGGACCCAGTCGATACCTAGATCCTTGCCGTCGGACTGCAGAGCCAGGGAGTCGTCGACGAGCTCACCGCGGACCTTGGTATCGGACAGGTCGGCGCAGTAGTCCTTCCAGTTCTTAAGACCGGTGGGGCCGTTGACCTGGAACAGGGTCGGAGCGGAGCTCTTGGACATCTCGGACTTGAGCTTCTCCTCGTAGGTGTTAGAGGCGGCGGTCACGATCTTGACCTCGACGCCCTTCTCCTCCTTGTATGCCTTGGCGATCTCCTTCCACTCCTTGTCGACCTCGGGCTTGAATTGGAGGAAGTAGACCTCGGCAGCGTCACCAGAAGCAGAGGAGCCGGAGCCGGCGGAGCCACCGCAGCCCACGAGACCCAGGCCAAAGACCGTGGCCGCGGAGCCAGCGAAGCCCAGGAACTGCCTTCTGCTCATTTCGTTCTTCATTACAATCCACCCTTTCACACCGTGGCGGCACCCTTTGCCGCCGCCTTCGGAGATTGGTTCGGGGACTTTGCCCCTTTTTCTGATTTGTACAATACGCTATTTGGCTAGTTGTTTGAACAAGTATTGTTAGAGCGGTAGAAAAACTTCGGTGAACGGTTTTTAATACATTCGTACTTGACAAATATTGTCTAAACAATTAAAGCGCCCCGTGCGGCCGATATCCCATCGACCGCACGGGGCGCTTCATATCGAAACGCAAGCTTATACGTCTGTTACCTATCGCTTGGAATTGATGCGGTAATGGAAGATCTCGGGGTGTGTGCGAGCATGCGTCACCTCAAACAAGATGCCGTCCGAGGTGTACGACTGACTCTCCATGACGGCAACGCAGTTGTATTTGCCGAGGTCAAGATAGCTGCAGTCTTCATCGTTGGCGAGCTCGACACTCACCGTACGGCGACTCGCCATCACTTTGATGCCGCGCTTGTGCTCCAGATAGTCGTAGATAGATTCTGCCGCGATCTCGGGGGTCAGACCCTTGGCAATCGACTCCAAAAAGTAGCCATGGTCCACTTGGCGCGCGCTGCCGTTGAGGCTTCGGACACGCACTACGCGAATCAGCTCCTCGCCCACCTTAAAGCCCAGGCGACGAGAGAGCTGCTCGGTGCAGACCAGATGTTCAAAGGACTTAACGTCCGTCGATGCAACGGCATTGTTGCGCTTTGCAAATTCGCCAAACGACTCGACTTCCTCGAGTGCGCCCAACATGTCGGTATCGCCCTTGAGCCAAATGACGCGTACGCCCTTGCCGTGTATGGGCTGCACAAACATCTCGTCGGCCAGCATGCTCAAGGCGCGGCGGACGGTATTGCGCGTGCAGCCAAATTCCGCAGTCAGCTCGGCTTCGGTTGGCAGCATCTCCTGAAACGCATAGGTCCCGTTAATGATGCGCGAACGGATCTCGCGGTAGATTCCTTCGTAAATCGCTTTTGGCATGGCTTCACCTCTACATCTTCTTGCTGGCTAGGCACGATAGCATTTCTTGGGGTTGTTTAAACCGATTATCGGTAAAGCGACAGTATTGTAACCGTTGGCGGCTTCTGTCGTGCCCAAATCGGTCTCGTTCAAAACTGCCGACACGACAATCGTCTGGTCCTCTACAATGAATCCATTGTTTAAACGTTTCACCACCTGCAACGCACCTCGATGTTCGGGAGGCAGAACATGCTGCAGAAAATCCAACGCTTTGGCGGGGCAATGTTCGCGCCCGCCATGCTGTTTTCCATATCGGGCCTTATGGTCGGCGTCTCCGCCCTCGCAACGTCTGCGGACATCGTCGGCGACCTCGCCGTATACGGAACCCCTTGGTATATTTTTTGGGCTATCATCCAGCGCGGCTCGTGGACGGTCTTTAAACGCCTCCCACTGCTTTTTGCCGTAGCGCTGCCCATCGGCCTTGCCCAAAAGCAACCGGCGCGCTGCTGCTTCGAGGCACTCGTGGCCTATTTTGCCTATTGCTTCTTTTTGAGCGAGATCATTAAGCTGAGCGGCGACAACCTTGGACTTAAGTACCCGTCGTCTTTGACCTCCGCCAGCGGCATCACCGTCATCGACGGCATCAAGACGCTCGACACCGGCATTATCGGCCCGCTGGCGGTATCGGCCACCGTCGTCGCCATCCATGACCGCTTCTACGATGCCAAGGTTCCCGATTGGCTCGGTACTTTCTCGGGCTCCTCGTTGGTCTACCTCATTAGCTTTTTTGCCGTATTCGCCCTTGCCGCTATCTCGGCCGCCATCGTGCCCATCGTATACGCAATGACCGAAACACTGCGCCATGCACTTACGGGCGTCGGTCCCTTCGGCGTGGGCGCCTTTGTGTTTTTAGAGCGAGCACTCGAGCCCGTGGGGCTGCATCACCTGCTCTACATGCCAATCTACTACGACAATTTGGTTATTACCGATGGCATCTACGCCACGTGGACCAACTTGCTTCCCATCCTCTCGCACAGCACGCGCCCCCTCAACGAGCTAGCGCCCTGGGCTGGTTTCACCGCCACCGGTTGGGTCAAGCTTTTTGGTCTTCCCGCCATCGCCGTAGCGTTCTACACCACGGCCAAGCCCGAACGCCGTGCCAGCCTCAAGGCCATCCTTCTGCCCGCCATCGTCGCCTCGATGGTCTGCGGCGTCACCGAGCCGCTCGAGTTTCTCTTTATGTTCACCTATCCCGGACTCTTTTTGCTCTACGCCGTCCTATCCTCCTGCCTTGCCATGGCCATGAACTTCTTTGGCGTCGTCGGCATCTTCTCGGGTGGCCTTATGGAGATGGCTGCCTTCAACTTTATCCCGCTCATGCGGACGCATGCCGGCTCCTACCTTTTGGCACTCGGAATCGGACTCGTCTTTAGCGTCATCTTCTTTCTGAGCTTTCGAGGTCTTATCCTGGCCTTTGACCTTAAAACCCCGGGACGCGAGGACTACATTGCCAGCAACACGGCGCTCTCGCGCTTGACGGGAAACGACGTTGACGAAAAGCGCTTATCCGAAGCCGGCGCTTCCGACTGCCAGGCATCACAAGATCGTCTGCTCGCCGAGCAGGTTGTGGCGCTTCTGGGCGGCGTCTCCAACATTGTGGGCGCAACCAACTGCGCCACGCGGCTGCGCGTCGAAGTCGCGGACCCTTCTATCGTCGCGGACAACGCAACCTTTGTCGCAGCGGGCGCCAAAGGCCTCATCGTCACCGGCAAGACCGCCCAGGTAATCATCGGCGTCTCGGTCCCCCGCGTCAAAGAGCACTTTGATCAGATTATGGGACTCGAACCGGGTTTTGCATTTGCCACCCCGCTTTCTCATGCCGCCGATGACGCCAAAAAGCATGGCAATATCTGCTTCTTCGACATCGACGGTACGCTTGCCTGGCAAGATCCCAAACTTGCCCAAGAGCTCCCCGAGGGCGAGCGAGACCTTTCCCCCTATCCCAACGAAACGGTTGCACAGGCAATTCGCACGTTTGTCGCCAACGGCAACAAAGCCTTTATCTGCACGGGGCGCACCCTCAGCTGCATCCATCCCAAGCTGCTCGAGCTGCCGTGGGCGGGCATCGTATGTCTCGCGGGCGGCTACGCCGAACTCGAGGGGCGCATCGTACGAAATGCGGCCATAAACCCCGGTCTGCTACAGCGCCTCGCCCCCTATCTCGAACAATCGGGTGAGGTCATTCGCTTTGAGGGCATCGATCGCGTCGTGCGCATGAGCGCAGATGCCCCCGAGACGTACGGATACGCGCGCACCGTGGGCGACGCCGTCACGCAACTCAAGCACTACAACGCTTATAAAATTCTTATGTCCACACCGCTCGCCAACCGCATCGCCCAAGATGGAGAGCTTGGGCCTCTGCTCTGCCTCAACGAGCTCGAACTCGAGGTCACGGAAATCTCGCCTCGCGAGTGCACCAAACGGGCCGGAATCAAGGCCGTGCTTGACGCCCTGGGGCCAGATCACGGCACTGTGTACGGCATCGGCGACGCAAGCAACGACATCGCCCTCATGGAGGCGGTCGATGTTGGCGTCGCCATGGGCAACGCGCCGGACTTCCTCAAGGAAAAGGCCGACTACGTCACCGACAGCTTCGACCACGACGGCGTCGTCACCGCGCTCGAGCACTTTGGACTTATCTAGCCGCGCCTCTTGCCGCATTTGCGACAACATGGCTCAATCGTCTTCAACCGCCGCGCTCGATGCCCTAATGTGGCAATATGTTGTCTGCATAACGCAACGATGCAACCTAAGAAAGAATGCGAGAACCCGTGTCCAGTCCGTTTACCAGCTTTTTAGCCCAGCATTTTGACCAGATTAACGACTATCTGGCCACGTTCTTTGACGGACAGGCGACCTCTGCCGATATCGAGCGCTACCTGTATGGCCCGCTCTCGGCATTTACGGCCAATGCCGGCAAGCGCCACCGGCCGCTCATCTGCATGCTCGCCGCCACCGCAGTAGGCGGCAGCTTTGAGAGCGCCCGAAGCGCGGCGGCGGCCATCGAGCACTTTCAGTCGGGAGCGCTTATCCATGACGACATCGCCGACAACGGCCAGCTGCGCCGCGGCAAGCCCTGTATGCACCTTACCGAGGGTACGGGACTTGCCATCAACTGCGGCGACCTAGCGCTCACCATGGTTACCAAGACGGTTCTCGACGACCCCACGCTCGAGGCAGACGTGAAGCTCCGCGTGCTCCACGAGCTCACCGAGATGATCGTTCGCACCATCGAGGGTCAGGCGCTCGACCTGGGCTGGGTCCGCGATGGGCGCTTTGACATCTCGGTCGACGATTATCTGGACATGGCGACGCACAAGACCGCGTACTACAGCGGAGCCACGCCACTTGCCGCCGGAGCCATTATCGGTGGCGGCAGCGAAGACCAGATTGAGGCGCTGCGTGCCTTTGGCCTGCACACGGGCCTTGCCTTTCAGATCCAAGATGATCTGCTCAACCTTATTGGCACCAAGGAGGCCGCCAACAAGGACTTCCGCACCGATATCACAGAGGGCAAGCGCACGCTCGTCGCCGTGCATGCCCTGTCAGACGAGCGTTATCACGACGAAGTCGAGGCGATCCTTTCCTCGGGCACCGAGGACCCCGTGCAACTCGCACGCGCCGTGGAGATCTTCCAGCAGACCGGCTCTGTCGATTTCGCCCACACTTACGCACTCAACCTGACTGCCAAGGCCAAGGCCGCTATCGAAGGTGTCGAGCTCGACCCGCATGCACGCGAGCTGTTCGACTCCATGGCAGATTTCTTTGTGGAGCGCCTTAACTAGCGGGGGTTATAAAACCTGTCAGCAGCGCATTTGGGTACAACTTGCTACACTGTTGAGTGCATGTTTATGCAACCCTTTGCGTTGTCTATCCGACACACGCTCAAATAGTACGAATGGTACGCCGAAAGGGGTTCGTTCATGGAACCTATCACAACGGGCATGCAGGGAGCAGCCGTCGAGGACGTCCAGTCCCGCCTTCTGCAGCTCGGCTATACAATCGATGACGCCGAGGTCGCCGACAAGCGCTTTGGCACCACCACCGAGCAGGCTGTTGGCACCTTTAGGCTCGACAGCGGCCTTGCCGCTGGCTACGCCGTCGATATCCCCTGTTGGAGCGCCCTGGTAGACGCCTCGTATAAGCTGGGCGACCGCACGCTTTATCTGCGCATGCCCAATTTCCATGGTGCCGACGTTCGGGCCCTGCAGAGGGCACTCAACGTTTTGGGTTTTGCCTGCGGTGAGGACGACGGCTACTTTGGCCCGCACACCGAGGCGGCCTTGCAGCAGTTCCAAGAAAATGTCGGCCTGTTTGCCGACGGCATGGCATTCCAGGATACCTACGCCTATATCAACCGTCTGCATCACGTGTGGGAGGGCAAACCCTCGGTTACCGAGGCCGAGTCGCGCATCGGCTTTGCCCGCGCCGCCAACGTGCTCGAGCGCTTCCAGATTGCCGTCATTGGTGAGGACCCCATTGCACGCAGCGTTGCATCGCGCATGTGGAACATCGCCACGGCGACGACCGACAACAGCGGCATGATGCTTTGCGATTCCGAGGTCCCGACCGACGTGGACCTGGTACTCGAGATCGCAAGCGATGAGCTGCCCGCAGATGCAGCGCCGCGCGCCACGATCGCCCTTGCCGAATGTCACAACCTGGCGCAGCGCATCCGCACTGCCAATGTCGCCGCGCAACAAAAGCCTGCACGTATCCGCATTGAGCTCACGGGCATGACGCGCTACAACGGAACCTTCACCGCAAGCGACGCCCAGACACTCGCCGTACGCCTGCTCGATGGCGTTTGCGATGCCCTCGCAGATTAGGTAAACTAGACGAGCTGCTTTTGGGCAGCACCACACATTGGGACGTAGTTCAACGGTAGAACTCCGGTTTTTGGTGCCGGCTGTTGGGGGTTCGAATCCCTCCGTCCCAGCCAAGGTAACTGAGCGCCCCGGGCTTTCATCAGCCCGGGGCGCTTTCTTGTGGGCATGCGGAGGGATCCGAACCCGCAAGGGTGCGGAGCTGAGGAAACGCGAAGCGTTTTCCAGCGCAGCACGCAAGGAGCGGAGCGACGCAGCGGGGCGCGGCCGCCGGAAGGCGGACGCGGAATCCCTCCGTCCCAGCCAAGGTAACTGAGCGCCCCGGGCTTTCATCAGCCCGGGGCGCTTTCTTGTGGGCATGCGGAGGGATCCGAACCCGCAAGGGTGCGGAGCTGAG